>CALNBC010000318.1 GCA_937874755.1 uncultured Clostridia bacterium | reverse complement strand
CCGTGGCGCGTACCGAGGTGGTCTTTTCTATAGTAAAAGGACCGGTGTACCTCGCGTCCGATTCGTCGGGTATTGTGCCGTCCGTCGTGTAATACACGTCGGTGCCTTCGGGAACGGTAATGCCCACGGTCTGCCTGCCGTAGTAAAACCCCGCCGCAAGCTCGAATTCCGGCGCGGGCGCATAGGCTATCTTACCCTGGCCGTTTGGCTCGCCGGGGGTGGGCGCATCGTAGTAATACATCCTGCCGCTTGTGTCCTTGCCGCAGGTTATTCCGCCGCGAAGGGCGCCGGCGTTGAGCTTGTCGACAATGCTGCCGTCTGGCTTGGAAAGGGAAATCACCTCTCCTTTTACCGCGCTCAGCGCGAAGGATGTGTGGAGGTAGGTTTTATTCGCTTCTTCGCGGTCTTTAATATCCAGCCCCGAAGCCATAATCAGCTTGTATTCCCCGGGGGCGACGGCAGTTCCATCGGGGAAGGTCCACTTTAAGGGGTTGCCCGTATTGTCTGACAATCCCCAGCCCGAAAGGTCGATGGTTTCGCCTGTTTTGTTGTAAAGCTCTATCCAGTCGTAGTAGGTGTCGTTCTCGAGTATCGTGCCGTCGTTCGCGGACATCACCTCTGATATAAGGAGGCCGCCGCCTTCGCTGGCGCCGGCCTCTTGGGCAAAGGCAGCGTAGCCTTCATCCGTATTCTCGTAGCCGGGTGTCGGCCTTGCTGTCGCCTGCCAGGAGCCGTCCGCCTGCCGGGCGTAGGAAGCGTCAGTCCCAATCCCCGAATAGTCTACTGCGTCTATGGTTCTACCCCGGGCGTCTGATAAGACCACGCTTTCCTCGAAGCTGGAGAGCCCGAAGGTGGCGTGCAGCTCATTTGGATAATTGCCGGATACATCGACATAACCGTCGCACCAGATGAGCAGCCTGCCGCCCGCGGGTATGCTCGTGCCTTCGGGAAATGTCCACTTAAGGGGTTTAGACCTGTCGTCCGACAAGCCGAAACCCGAAACGTCCACATCGGAGCCGGTGGGGTTGTAAAGCTCCACCCAGTCGGAGTAATCGCCCGCTTGGGTGTGTATAGTAGTCTTGTTTGCGGGCTGGAATTCGGCAATGAGCAGCCCTATGGAGCTGGCATCCATCGAGGCAACGTAGGCGGCGAGCCCCGCTTCGTCGTTGGGGTAGCCGGGGGTGGGGTTCGCATAGTCCAGCCAGTCAGCGATATCGGCGGTATTCCTGCCTATGGAGTGGCCCTCTGTAACCTCGGGCAGGGGGAGTTTGTCCACCGATTTACCTGTCGAATCGGAGAGCACCACAGTATCCTTACCCGACTTGAGCTTGAATGCCGCGTGTAGCTCGCCCGACGGGTCGTTTTGATTCTCGTCCGAGCAGAACACCAGAAGATAGCCCTTGGCGGGGATGACCGTGCCCTCGCCAAACGTCCATTTGGCCGCAACCTTGGCATCGTCTGACAAGCCCCAGCCACTAATGTCTGCGGCTTCGTCGGTCGGGTTATACAGCTCCACCCAATCGTAAAAGCCGCCGTCGCTGGCGGGGATGACCCCGGGGTTGCTCGCCATGGCCTCGTTTATCACGATGCTGCCTGCGAAGGAGGACTCGTAATCCTGCGTTCCGGTTTCGCTGTTGCCGCCGCCCGCCACAGAGCCGCCGAATATTAAATATAGTACTATCGCGCCGGCCAGTAGTATCGCCAGCAGTAACAGCACGGATTTATTTCTCAACATAAAGCCTCCGCTTTTTATTTGACTTTTGCATTATACCATTCCCTTATTCCTTTTTCTACTCGAAATGCTTATTTATAAACAATTCACAAATTCGCAAAATACGGTATCATTTTGCGCCATCTTTCACTAATGAAAGCAATTTTATCATGGATTAATAAAAAGGCGAAGCGGCTTTTTATGCCGTTTCGCCATTTGATAAACCGAGTTTACGGGCAGCGCCTCTTGGCGGAGGCGCTGTTTTGGATCTATTGAATAATTACTTTGCGGCGTCTGCGCAAGCCTTGAGCATGAGGGTGACGCTGGTCGCACCGGGATCCTGGTGACCTATAGAGCGCTCGCCTAAATAGCTTGCGCGACCTTTGGTGGCGATTATGGTCTTGGTGTACTCGATGCCGTCTTCCGCCGCCTTGACTGCTTCGTCCCAGCTGCCGCCCGCCTTGAGCACGTCCAACGCGGGCTCGAGGGCGTCGAGTATTGTCTTTTCGCCGCGCACAGCGTGGCCGCGCTGCTTTATTCCGGCGACTGCCTCGTCGAATGCTTCGAGCAGTTCTTCCCGGGTGATTTCTTCCTTGCCCGCGAGCTTCACGCCCATCTTCATGAAGGCGGTGCCGTAAAGCGGACCCGCCGCGCCTCCGACGGTGGAGACCAAAGTCATGCCGACGGACTTGAGTATGGCGCCTATGTCCCTATCCTCGGGGAGCTTTTGCAGCACCGCGGTAAAACCCCGGTGCATGTTGATGCCGTGGTCACCGTCGCCTATGACCTGATCTAATTCGGTGAGATACTGCCAGTCTTTGTCTATCCTGGCGGCGATGTCCTTAATGACGGCAATGACGGTTGCTTTAGTAATCATGCGGCTACTTCCTATCAGAATGGATTAGGGGCGGGGAATTGCCCGCCCCCGATGTTTATTATTGATTAGCAGCGGAAAGCGATGGTATCCGCTTTGGCGTTCAAGCCCTTCTTGAGTTCATCGTCCAACTCGAGGAGGGTAATAGAGCAACCCTGCATCTCGATGGAGGTCATATAGTTGCCGACTATGGTCTTGTAAACCTTGATGCCCTTGGAGGCAAGCACATCGTTGACATGGTTGTTGACGACGTAAAGCTCCATCACAGGGGTGCCGCCGAAGCCGTTGACCAGCACCGCGACATCCTTGAACTCGCGGTCGGCGAGAATTTTGCCTAGCATTTCATCTGCGATTTCGTTTGCCGTCTTGAGGGGGGCGCGATAGGTGCCGGGCTCGCCGTGGATGCCGATGCCCATTTCCATCTCGTCGTCCTTCAGGTCGAAGCCGGGCTTGCCGGCGGCAGGAACGGTGCAGGGCTCGATGGCCATGCCCATGGTGCGCACGTTGGCGATGACCTTCTCGGCGATGCGCTTGACTTCGGAAAGCTCTGCGCCCGCTTCGGCGTACGCGCCGGCAATCTTGTGAACCAGCACGGTGCCCGCGACGCCGCGGCGGCCGACGGTCCAGAGGGAGTCCTTGACGGCGACATCGTCGTTCACGACGACCTTGTCGACCTTGATGCCTTCCGCTTCTGCCATTTCGGCGGCCATTTCGAAGTTCATAACGTCGCCCGTGTAGTTCTTGATTACGAGCAGCACGCCCTTGCCCGCGTCCACAGCCTTGATGGCTTCAAAAACCTGGTCGGGGGTGGGGGAAGTAAACACAGCGCCCGCCACCGCTCCGTCCAGCATACCTGTGCCGACAAGCCCGCCGTGGCTGGGTTCGTGACCGGAGCCGCCGCCGGAAACTAGGGCGACTTTGTCCGCCTTGTTGGCGCGCACGAGGATTTCGAACCCTTCAAGGCGCTTTACGTATTCAGGATGAGCCTTTGCGATGCCGTTGAGCATTTCGTCGACTACGTGTTCGGGGTTGTTGATAAGTTTCTTCATGGTTGCACACTCTCCCTTTTTGATAGATATGATTGAGATATGGTGAGAAAAACAAGCATGCCCGCACTCTCCCTGGGGGCAACGGCTACGCCGTTTAAGCTTCTTTTATGATAATACATATTACTATTTATTTCAAGTTAATAGCATAACATAACTTTGTAAAATGAGCGCAAAAAACACGCGAAAAAACCCCGCGATAATAATCACGGTATCCTAAACGGCGACAAATGCCCGTATCTGTGTGTCTTTTCAGCGCGTTAACGTGCAGCAAAGGCACGTTGCGACTTCAAAGCAGGTATTTAAAGAGAGGGGGCGAAGATAGGACTCCACCAAAGCAAGCAAAAGCGCGAAGGCATCCTTCGCGCTTTTGGGTCGATTGGGTTACACTACAATCGGTTTGCGTTCATCCTGCGAGCTCTTTTAAACGTCCTTCCTGCTCTTCTTAAAGGTCAGCACGAAGGCGGCTCCGGCGAGGGCAAACAGTGCGATGACGGGCAGCAGGGAGGTCGAGTCGCCCGTCTCGGGAACGTCGGTGGGGACTTCATCTTCTTCGATTATTTCTTCCTCGGGTTCATCGAGAGGAATTTCCTCGGGGGGAATCTCCTGCTCGGGAGTGGGTACGGGTGTGGGTTCGGGGCTGGGTTCGGGGATTATCACCTGGGGGGGAATTCTGGGGATGGCGGTTACATAGAAGTTGACTTCTCCCAAGAGGCCATAATCGGGTTCGATTTGCGTCAAGCTTGCCATATAAACAGGCTCGAACTCTGCGGAAAAGGTCGCAATCTTAGGTGTGGTTTCACCTGTCGCAAGCCTGTACCCTGCGGGTACATTTGCGTGCACAAGGACATCATACGGGCTTTCATCACCCGTGAATGAGCCGAAAATCGGAGCACCTGTGGCAACGGTTGCGCTGCTGACAGCGTCTATGTAATAGACGTTTACTTGGTAATCGTACTCGTAGCATCCGGGGACGTGGGTATGTTCTTCAAGTTCGCAGGTGAGGCTGTAGCAATCACCGGGCTTTGCGGGGTCGTGGGTATGCAAATCGAGGGGGCAGGAGAAGAAGTAGTATTTTTGACCTACTCGCTGGCAAGAGCCGAGGTAGTGTAGCCAAACCCCGCTACTAAAGGGAAGTGGCATCCAAACCCAATGCCCAGAGTTGCCGTTCGGGGTGCATTCGGTGTAGCATCCTCCCCCTATAACGCTGTGTTGCGGGTGCTCCGGGATGGTGCAGGTCAAGGAATAACAACTGTCGTCATGCGTGTGTTCATCCAGACCGCAGATTAAGCTTCCTGATGCTGCAGCCGCGCTTAGCGGTATCGCGCCGATAATTAGCACCGCAACCAAGAGAATGGTAAACAAACGTCTGATCTTCATTTTGATCCAACCTTTCTTGAAAGTAGGCAGTGCGCGTTGCGAGAGACGGATTACTAAGGTAAATTTTATTGTCTGCTAACCGTGTACTAAGTAGAGGAAGACGCTTTGCTAGAGGTAATTCCATTGTCTACTATCCGGTCACAGTTCAGTCACAAAATGCCTGTAAATACAATTATTACCAAAAACAATTTTGCCAGTTAAATTTAGACATATTTAGACGCTTTATGAGCATCGTATTGCAACAAAAGAGGGACTGCGAACACAGTGTTCGCAGTCATTTGAGTTCGGTTATGCGGCTTAATGGTTAATCGTTTTTTCCCTGCTCTTTTTACTGGTCAGCGCGAAGGCGGCTCCGGCGAGGGTTAAGAGGGTAAATAATGGTGTTATGAGAGCTGTGTCCCCTGTTTCGGGAACAGTAATAGGAATTTCCTCATCTTCAAAAATGACCAGCTCGCTTTCGTCAAAATCCTCGGTTTCACCAGGGGTACCTATCGGCACATCTTCGGGCGGGATTTCTATTTTTTGGTCGGGATTGGAGATTATCACCTGGGGAGGGAGGTTTGGAGTACTATACTCAGATTGGGCAGGTGGAGTAACAGTGGCAAGGGCGGCCGGCGACAGCAAGCCAACAGTAAACACCGCAACGAGAAGGACGGCAAGCGAACGTTTTGTTTTCATGATAGAGCAGCCTTTCTTAGGGTAACTGGACTTTCAATGATACTTCAAGTAGAAATGATTTACCTATTATTATCTACTTTCAGGTCACAATTCGGTCTCACAGATAAATATGTAATATAAATTTATGAAGAATGCGCCAAATCGTCTAAAAATCAAGAAAATCAGTACTATGTTTCAACTTGCGCACACCAAAAATGTAAATATAAAAGGGACTGCAAATTATGCAATCCCTTTTTTGGTACAATCCGGATTATATATCA
>CALNBC010000317.1 GCA_937874755.1 uncultured Clostridia bacterium | reverse complement strand
GGCTTGCCGAGCTGCTGCTCGCCCTTTTCTATCGAGAAGCTGACCTTGCGACCAACCATCATTTCGCTCATTTGCTCGACGGTGACGTCCTCCACGTCCACCGTGCCGATGCAGCGCCCCTTGCGCAGCACCGTGCAGCGATCCGCCACTGCTTTAATTTCGTTGAGCTTGTGGGTGATAAAAAGTATGGATTTGCCCTCTTTTGTTAGCTCGCGCATAATCTTCATCAGCTCTTCGATTTCTTGCGGGGTAAGCACCGCGGTGGGCTCGTCGAATATGAGTATCTCGTTGTCTCTAAAGAGCATCTTTAGTATCTCGACGCGCTGCTGCATGCCCACGGTGATGTCCGAAATTAGCGCGTCCGGCTCGACCTTAAGAGCGTACCGGTCGGACAGGTCGATTACCTTTTTGCGCGCGGAATCCATCTGAAGGAAACCGTTTTTTGTTTCCTCCACGCCGAGTATTATATTTTGCAATACTGTGAAGTTGTGAACTAGTTTGAAATGTTGGTGAACCATGCCTATCCCTAGGGCGTTGGCGTCGTTCGGGTTGTTTATTGTGACGACTTGGCCGTCTTTCTTAATAGTGCCTGTTTCCGGCTGGTAGAGCCCGAAAAGCACGCTCATCAAAGTGGATTTCCCCGCGCCGTTTTCGCCCAAAAGTGCGTGGATTTCGCCTTTTTTGAGACGGAGGGTCACGTCGTCATTCGCTTTGATGCCTGGGAATTCCTTGGTAATGTTGAGCATCTCGATTACATATTCCATAGATTTTCTCCTGGCGTCGGTTAATCATGCGTACATTATATATTAAAATTGGAAAATAATAAACAGCGAATTGGCACCAATGCCCACAAAACCGTATTTTTCGAATAGCCGTTTCGCTTTACCCCCTTTAATAGAACTCTGACGCTTCTTGAATTGTTCTGCGCCCAATGCCCTTTTCCCATGGATTGCAATATTTTACAGCATCTAATATAATAATAAGATATGAAAGATTTAGTGCGCGGCAAACGGCACCGCAGTATTTAGCTTTGTAAAACCGCAAGGGAGATATACGATGGGAAAAAAGACCTATTACATCACCACGCCGATTTATTACCCCAGCGACAAGCTGCACATCGGCCATGCATACACCACAGTAGCGGGGGATGCCATCGCCCGCTTCAAGCGCATGACGGGGTACGATGTCTTCTACCTCACAGGGTCGGACGAACACGGTCAGAAGATTGAGCGCAAGGCACAGGCCAAGGGCGTAAGCCCCCAGAAGTACGTCGACGATATCGTCGCCACCTTCAAGGATCTTTGGGCGCTGCTCGACATTTCGTACGACAAGTTCATCCGCACGACGGACGATTACCACCAAACGGCCGTCCAGAAGATATTCCGCAAGCTGTACGAGCAGGGCGACATCTACAAGGGCAACTACACCGGCAAGTACTGCACTCCCTGCGAGTCCTTCTGGACCGATACCCAGCTTGTGGACGGGTGTTGCCCCGACTGCGGCGGACCCGTCGAAAACATGACCGAGGAAGCGTACTTCTTCCGCATGAGCAAGTACGCGCCCCGCCTAATCCAGTATATCAAAGACCACCCCGAGTTCATACAGCCCCCCGAGCGGGCGAACGAGATGCTCTCGAACTTCCTGCTTCCGGGTCTCGAGGATCTTTGCGTTTCCCGCACGAGCTTCAAGTGGGGCATACCTGTTGACTTTGACGACAAGCACGTCATTTACGTCTGGATAGACGCGCTCTCGAACTACATAACCGCCCTGGGGTACATGCAGGACGACCCGAGCCTTTTCGAAAAGTACTGGCCTGCGGACGTGCACCTCGTCGGCAAAGAAATCGTGCGCTTCCACACTATCTACTGGCCTATAATGCTCATGGCGCTCGATCTTCCCCTGCCCAAGCAGGTGTTCGGGCACGGCTGGCTAGTGCTCTCGGGCGGCAAGATGAGCAAGTCCAAGGGCAACACACAATACAGATGCTCCCTTTGGGAGCAATGGGGGCTAATCGCCCCC
>CALNBC010000316.1 GCA_937874755.1 uncultured Clostridia bacterium | reverse complement strand
AGCGTTTCCACAACGCCGGGAAACGGCTTTGCCAGGGTCCCCGATATTTCGACGTAAATATCCGGCGAAAGAGCCATGGCTTTTTCCACCAGCTCCGGCGCGTCGGCCATGCAGGCGTCAAAAAGCTTGCGCAGCCCTTTCCCCACCGCGGCGACGACGAAATCCTGCGGAAGCGGTGCAAGGCCCAGCCTTTGCCGCACGGTGTTCACCATCAGGGCGATCTCTCCGCCGGTATCCACCAGGCAGCCGTCCAAATCGAATATGACGAGCTTTTTGTCAAAACAATCGGCCATCGTTTGCGTACCTCCATCATGATTGCGGTTCGTTTGCGAACCTTCCGTCCAAAAATCTATCTTTTGATTCCCAGCCGGTTCGCGGCTTCGTCCATCCTGACGAGGGCTTCCGTCAGCGCCCATCCGGGGCAGGCGAGGTTCAGCCGCCTATGCTGCGTTCCTGCGGGACCGAAGGGCTTACCGTCGCCCACGAAGAACAGCGCTTCGTCGAGCAGCCAGCGATCCAGCTCCTTTTCGGTCAGTCCCATGTCGGTAAAATCCAGCCACATGAGGTAGGTACCCTCGGGGAGGTCTACCCCGATTTTGGGGAACTTTTCGCCAAAGTACTTCGCCGCGGCGGTAACATTGCTTGAAACATATACAATGAGCTCTTTTAGCCAGTCCTCCGCAAGGTTGTACGCCGCGGTGCAGGCGGGCACGCCCATCGCCGATATATAGCCCGAGGTGTCCTTGTGGTATTGCTTTTTGAAGATCTCGCGCAGGCTCTTGTTCGGAATGATTATGTTGGAAGTCGTCAATCCCGCCAGGTTGAAGGTCTTGCTGGGGGAGGTGCAGATTATGCACTTCGCCGCCTGTACCCCGGGCACATTCGTGAATACCGTGTGCTCGTACCCCGGCATAACAAGGTCAAAATGTATTTCATCCGAAACGACGATAACGTCGTTCTCCATGCAAATCTTTGCGTAGCGCGACAGCTCCTGAGCCGTCCATACCCTGCCGATGGGGTTGTGGGGGCTGCAGAGCAGCGCGAGCTTAACCTGCGGCAGCTTCGCCGCCTTCTCAAGCGTCTCGTAGTCCAGCTCCCATCTGCCATTTACTTTGATGAGGGGGCAGTCGAACAGCTCCCTGCCGTTTTCTACCACCGCGCCCTTAAAGGGCGGGTAAACGGGGGTCTGGATTATCACGCCGTCGCCTTCTTCGGTCAAGGCGCGCACACAGGAGTAGAGCGCGCTGACTATGCCGTAAGTAGGCACTATCCAATCGGGTGTTACGCGAAAGCCGTGGCGTCTTTGCATCCATGAGCACACCGCGTCGTAATATTTATCTTCGGGCACTGTATAGCCGAGTATTCCCTTGTTAAGCGAATCGCGAAGGGCGTCGAGTATTTCGGGGGCGCAGGCGAATTCCATATCCGCGACGGAAAAGGGCATTATGCCGATGGGGCGCATTCCGTCGGTGGTTTTTGAATTGTCCCACTTGACCGCTCCTGTTCCCTCCCGGGAAATAAAAGTTTCAAAATCATACATATTTATATAGACTCCTCAGCTTGAGTATACATGTTCATGTTAGCTGTCGCAAGCATTGATAAATAGGGAGCAATATACGGGATTGTACGGCTGGACCAGAATAAGCTTCTAGAGTGGCGGCCTTCTTCTTTCCGACTGTTTTCAGGGTGTTATGGCAGGAATGTTGTTTCTTCAGCCACCTTTCGCATAGCATCATTCTCAAAACAAGGATTGTCAATGAGAAATGATTTTTAGGCAAAAAAGCAAGGACAGGGCGTAGATTCCCCTGTCCTATGGCAGTTATAGAATAGATAATGCCGTTAATCACGTCAGTATGCTGATTTGGACTGTTAATACTAAATGCTGTCCAACAAAATACAACTAATCAAAACGATAAACATACAGATACCTCATGTCGTTGTTTGCAGTAACAGCCAATTCGTTTTCGTTCAGCCAATACAGTGAGGTTTCATGATTCTCTGAAAAATCCTGTCTGTCAAATATCTTGAGTTCCTGCTTCTCAATATTGATATAGCCAATCTGTGTAATGCCCAAACCATTTTGACCGCTCATAGTAACAACCGACACTCGCTTTCTATCGGGGCTGAGTAAAAAGTCGATGCCTAAATCAGGTTTCAATTCTTCAACGGCATACCGAACCCCGCTCTTTTCATCTACCAAAACATATTGTTCTGGCTCTACTAAAACGGTAATACCTTTCCCCAAACCCCTTATGCCGGTCGATGAATCTAGAGAGCAGTATGGCATATTCTCAAAAACAGTTGTTTTTTCGTCAGTGCCAATGTTATAACTAAAAACGGTATATCTCACGTCATTTCCGTCTGGACGTTGCCAGACTGACAAGGTTTCATTGTCGATAAAACTGACACTTAGTTCATCCGATGTGTTAAGGGAAGAAAGCTCCCGTGCAGTTGCTTTTTCTGCGTCGACCAAGTACGCTGTATGATAATCGTGTACAAGGATGGTTTTGTTGTCTGGGCTGAGAGAGATTTGTGTGTCCGCGCCGGTTTCAACGCCCGCTTCGCTGATAACATCCCGCACCGTGCCTGTTTTCAAATCATAGCACACATAAGTGTTCAGTTCGCGTCGTATCGAAAGATTAACCCAAACAAAATCGCCTTCCGCAGACCATATTGCCACCGCCTGTCCGCCGCTTTCAGGCTCATAAACATTGTCAAAGGTTTTTATCATTCCGCTGTCAATGACATAGACAAAGCTGAGGGGAAGCTCAAGTCCATTTACGTGTATGGTGTCCTCAATTCGATACTGCGGCATCTCGGTAAAATCATTGTCGTCCCGTTTATATATTTTATATCTTCCATCTTCTGTGAGCATTGCGATTGTGTTGTCATATATCTCAAAGTCACCATCAAATTGAAAATAACTAATTTGTGCAACATTGTCGATCTTTTGCTGTCCGATAAAATGCTCTTGACTTTCGCTTTCATTGGGTTCGGCTGGCGTTTTCGATTCTGGTGTCACAATCGGTGTTTCAATCTGTTCAGATTTGAAAAATGAGATAATAAATTCACGGAACTCTGCGCTAACGGCGTAAGCCGTTCCAAACAGAACAGACACTGTGAGACACGCCGCGCATGCGACTGCGCCCCATTTAATCCGCATCCTTCGGGAGGTGGTATTTTTGCCCGATATTGCTGCTTCTGCAATAAGGTCATCATCAATTAAGCCGATTTCTTTGTAATATTGAACCTCTTTCATAGAGAAACACCTTCCTTCTCAAGATGTATTCTGAGTTTTTTTCGCGTTCTGAATAGCATTGACTTTACTTTGCTCCCACTCATGCCAAAACGCTTTGATATTTCGGATATGGAATCGGAGTACCAATACCGCCGTATGAAAGTATTTCGGCTATCGACATCTAAACCACGCAAAAATACGCTGATTGCTTTTGCCGTCTGTCCTTCTTCGTAATTGTCTTGTGCTGGGATACAATCAATTAACTCGTATAACACCAAGTCAAATTCACCGTTGCGCTTTTGAGCCTTGTTGTAATCGTATTTATCCAAAGCGATATTGCGTGTAATTCGCCCAAGAAAAGCGAGTAATTTGTCTGGTCGGCTCGGCGGTATGGTATTCCAAGCCGCAAGATAGGTATCGTTTACGCATTCTTCCGCATCATTACGATTGGATAGAATGTTTTGGGCGATCGCCATGCAGTAGTGACCAAATTTTCGAGATGTTTCTGCAATAGCGATTTCGGAGCGCGCCCAAAACAAATCAACTATTTCTCTTTCTTCCAAATCACCATCTCCTGTTAGTCTTTTTGAGGTCCTCACCTATATAGTAGGAAATAAGTTCTAACGGTTGCACCTATTTTAGTTATTTTGAAAAATGCTGTCTACCTAAGCAGACAGCAAGATTGGAGCTTATGTAATTTCTCAACCCCAACAGCCCACGCTGTTTTAGTGGAGGTATCATTACCGCTCTTTACAGTATACATTCCATAATGGCATCGTCGTTTTCAATGATGAGGCGCATGCCAATATTTTTTTAGGATTAAGAATCCCTAAGACGCACCCTCCAAAGCCCGGCTTCTTGTATAACGCTGTCTATTAAGTGTATTCTTTTAAGACGGTTGATGTTTGCGTATTTACTGCACCCATCATACGCATTTTTTCATGAAGCTCGTTGGTAATATCCTCTTTTTCTTTTTTAAACGGAGCAGCAGAATCGAATGTTCTTCCTTCTGAAAAAGAGAGCGTGCGCTTGTGTTTGTTTACATAAATACTATAAAATGTGACCGATTTGCCTGTCTTTTTATAATAATCACGTGCGATATTCACAAATCCACTGAAAAATTCGCCGACCCCCTCTGTAACATAGCCATCAGTGGCGAGGGGGTTTTCAGGGAAAATAAGAATATTATCATCTGCTTCCAGCGCCTCCACGCTTTTTGAAATCATATCGAGCATATCCCTGCTGTTATTGAAATATACAGGGATAGGTTCTGTCGATTTCATAGCCCATGCAATAACTGGGCCAAATATTTTACCTCCTTTCTCTCTCAATCGTTTGGGGAGCCATTTTTGTCTGTCAAACGTACCTTGCTGTATATGAGCTGAAATTTTATCAGTATCAAGCATTTTGTTATTTATCCATGGTTTCACATAAAAAGGCAGATTTAAGACAGCAGCGATAGGACCATATATCTGAGAATGATTGCAAACAAATATGGACGGGAACTTTGATGTAGCCACATTTTCCTTCCCGATTAATTTATGATGAAGAATTGGTTTTAACAGAAACATTAGAATCCTTATACCAAGCCTTTTTCTGTACTGATAGACAAGAACGCTTCTAAGCCGCTCTTCCAAAGGTTTGCTGCTTTTTCCTTCTTTTTTAAGGGAAGTATATTTTTTGAGCTTCTTCTCATATAGAAGAGTAAGCGGATGTTTTAGTGCGGCTATCACACCCGCTATCAAGAATAAAGCGGGCAAAAATGTAAATCCGTACTTGCCCATAACAAAAAGGGTCCCACTGCTTTTATAAGGATTCAGTTCATTAAAAAACGCTAAAAAGCTGATAATTACCAACATTACAAAGCGCGAGTAAAAAGTACTCAAGTGAGTAAAAAGCGACTTTAAAAGGTTAAATTTATTTGTGGTGAAGTCCTTAATACCAAGGCTTCCTATGATCTGCATATCACCATTCAATGAAATAACAACCGAGCCTAGTATTGAAACAATGATACAAAGAATCATAAATGCAATATAAAAATATGTGCTGCTTAGTTGGTCATAGTTTCCATATAAATAATAATTAATAATAATCCAAATGACGGAAAAGAAAATGAATACTGCATTTTTCCCTAGCTCATGAATGTGAATTCTCTTTAAAATGAAATTTGAAATAAAAGATGCAACTGCATATAGCGTAACCAGTACTAATAAATCTGCCAGAAGCGACCATAATCCCTTAAACGGTAGATAAGGAAGATAAAGAATAACAAAGATAACGGATAACTCAAAGGCTAATTTGATGCTTGCAGTCATACGCCAATACAGCTTATAGGAACTGACATTCATCATACTAGCTATTTCATCAGGTGTAGTTTCAAGAGCAAAGGAAATATCTTCAGCAGTTTGAAGTCTGCGATCGAACCTAGTAAGTTTAGTGAATAAAAGGGTTATAAGCTTTAAAAACGCAAAAAGTAAGAGCGTAAAAAACGTAACATAAGCTACTCTTTCGACTTTTACTATCAGTGGGTATACCAAAAGAAGAGAGAGTATGATAAGAGCAATAAAGGGCATACAAATAATATACCGCCGACGTTCCTTATGTGGAAGAATCTCCTTGCCTCGCTTGGATAATATATCTGAATATAGATATACAAGCTCTCCGCATATGAATAGTGCGCCGCCAAAAAATGGATTCGAAAGAATCATGTCAGAAATAACTATAGCAGAAAAGAAGCCGATTTTATTAAGAATCTCCCCAAACCAATTCGGAAAATGCCTGTTTATTGATATATTCGACCTCGTTTTTGAATCTGCGCTCATGCAGCAATCTCCTTGACATAATCCCTAAGACGAAACCTATAATTGGGGGTTTTTTATAATCAAATGAACTAATAAAGCAAGCGCCGTCGACCTCACCCCTCAAAACCGGGGCGAATCCTCGCCATAATGTACTCGTCGGCGTATTTGCCGTTCTTGATCGCCGCCATGCGCTTTTTGCCCTCGATGACAAAGCCCATCTTCTCGTAAAGGTGAACCGCCCTCTCGTTGTCGCAAAAAACGTCCAGCTCGAGGCGCACGAGCATAAGCCAATTGTCCGCAAGGTCGAGTATGGTGTTCATCAACGCGGTGCCGACGCCGCTGTTCTGGAAATCCCTGTGCACCATTATGCCGAAATTCGCGCTGTGGTACAGCCTGGGGCTACGCATTATGGATACGCCTGCTGTGCCTATTATGCGTTCCTCGCCGGCCTCGTCAAAGACCGCGACGAATTGGTGGTCGTTCCTGAGCAGACCGTCTATGTACTCCTGGCAGAACTCGATGCGCTCGGACGGTATGCCGAGTATGTTCTCGAATACGCCGGGCATCAGCCTTAAGGCGTTGATGCCCTCCGCGTCGCCCTCCCTTATGGGACGAATGTGAAAATCCAACGCTTTGCCCTCCACGCTTTATAGAATCAAGCAAAATATAGAAACGGCTCGTCAGTCTTGTGAAACAGCCTCGCTGGGAGTTGCATCCTCATTCTTCCAATACTTGCTGCCGTTCGGGAGTCTTTGCATCCAACCGCTATCGATTAACCCGCGGCGCAGTACAAAATAATCGTCGAAGGTGTGCCAGCTTGTAAGTATTCCGTTTACTTCCTTTTCGGTGTAGTCCCTGCCGCATTCAAACTTGCCCGCGAGGTACTCGTATACGAGGGCGCGGACGGACTGCTTCGAGGGAAACCGTTTGAGCTTGCCTTCTTCGTCTAAAAATCTTTCTAATCTGCTATCCATTTACTCAACTCCTTTTCTTTAATGAATTATATCACATCCACCTGACGATATAGAGATAAATGCGCGCAGAATCGCCCGAAGTCACGAGCAAAGTGCCGTCTGACTTCCATTTTTGGCATTGGAGTGCTATCATACGTTCCGATGAACTTTAAGATGCACTGCCTAAATGAAGTTATACAGAGGTGATGTTTTTGCGGCTGGAACACGGTTTTGAACCCGTATACAACTCCCGTTCTCGGGTATTTGTACTCGGCTCCTTCCCTTCGGTTGCCTCAAGGGACGACGGGTTCTATTACGGGCATCCGCAAAACCGCTTCTGGCGGGTGATTGCGGCGATACTCGGCGAGGCGCCTCCCGCCAGCATAGAAGAAAAAAAGGCTCTACTGTTAAATGGAGGCATCGCTCTTTGGGACGTGGTGAAATCCTGCGAAATAACCGGCTCTAGCGATGCGAGCATACGCGACGTCATACCGAACGATATCCCAATGATTCTCGCTCGCTGCCCGGTAGAGCGCATCTACGCGAACGGAGGCACCGCATATTCGCTGTACCGCAAGCACCTGTTGAGAATCACAGGCAGGGAGGCTGTACGCCTGCCCTCGACCAGCCCTGCCAACGCCGCATGGTCGTATGAGCGGCTGCTCGTCGCGTGGCGGGTGGTGGCGGATGGGGGTGCTGATGTTCGGGGGTAATCTGTGCAAGCTCTGAGATTAGCGGGTCGGTTTATATTTTCTCCTCAATAATTATGGTTCCATAGGCAAAACGCCCGCGCAAAGGCACAAATAGTATCAAAATCCCCTCTCGCTTAATAAGCTCTTATAGGATTAAAACCAATTTAAGCGGGAGGGACAATATGAACGAACTAAACTTCAGCGCGGCGATAAGCATGCGCAACTTCAGCCGAACCTTTACTTATAATAACACTTCTGTGCTGACGCTCGCCATCAACTACCCGGAGGTGATGCTGCCCCGCAATCGGCAAGCCCAGACGCGCATCAACCGCGAGATACTCGCCCAGGTCAACGGATTTTACGCTTATGCCACAAACGACCTATTCGCCCAAGCGATCGAAAACTACAAGGAGGCCGCCGAAAAGGATTACCCCTTTCACGCTTTCGACGCGGTATTTAACTACGAGATCACCTATAACTTGCATTGCCACTTAAGTCTTTTCTCCGACCAATACGCCTACACCGGCGGCGCCCACGGCAACACCGTGCGCACTTCCGACACTTGGAATCTGAACACTGGCGAAAGGCTCACCCTCGAATCCTTCTTCCCCGAAGGCAAAGACTACCGCGCATTCCTGCTCGAGCAAATACTCTTAATGGCGGACAAAATCATGCAGGAGGAGCCCATCTACTTTGAGGATTACAGGGATCTCATAGCCCAGAATTTCGACGAGGATAGCTTCTATTTGACCTGTGATGGGCTCGCGATTTACTATCAGCAATACGAAATCGCGCCCTATTCAACGGGCATCGTCGTATTCACCATTCCCTATGAAAAGCTGGAGTGGCAGCCCGACTGTGGCAATAAAGAGGAAGATTGACCAGGCGCACGCTCCTAATTTCGAATTATTTACTTGACGAATAAGATTTGATTGAAGATTGATATTTGGTGTGAGAAGGCTACTTCCCGAGCGGAAGCAGCCTTCTTTTTGTTAATTGAAATTCTTTTTATACGGCAAACTGGCTATTGTATAGCTTAGCGTAATAGCCGCCTTTTTCGAGCAGCTCCTCGTGTTTACCCTGTTCGACTATGCGACCCTCGCGCATGACGAGTATTATGTCTGCCTCGCGAATGGTCGAAAGCCTGTGGGCGACTATGAAGCTCGTCCTTCCTTGCATCAGCCGAGCAAATGCTTGCTGTATCCTTATTTCGGTGCGGGTGTCAATCGAGGAGGTGGCTTCGTCGAGTATAAGCATGGGCGGCAGGCAGAGCATGACTCGGGCGATGCACAGCAGCTGCTTTTGCCCCGCGGACAGGTTGCCGCCGTCCTCCGTAATTTCGGTATCGTACCCTTTGGGCAAGCGCATTATGAAGTTGTGGGCATGGGATGCCTTGGCTGCGGCGATTATCTCCTCCTCTGTCGCGCTTGGCTTGCCCATGACTATGTTTTCCCGTATGGTACCCGTCTTTAGCCAAGTGTCCTGGAGCACCATTCCAAACCCGCTGCGAAGACTCTTGCGGGTAACGCCGCGTATGTCCTCACCTTCTACGCGGATACTGCCACTGTCCACATCGTAAAACCGCATAAGCAGGTTGATTATAGTAGTCTTGCCGCAGCCCGTCGGACCTACCAGCGCGACCCTTTGCCCCGGGCGCACGCTGAGATTAAAGTCCCGTATTAGCTTTCGATGGGGGTCGTAGGAGAACTCCACATCTTCCATACTCACATTGCCATCAACGTTTTGTAGCACGGCGGCATCCTGAGCCTCGGGGGTCTGGGGCGGCTGGTCGATAAGCTCGAAGGTGCGCGAAGCGCAGGCGAGAGCGTTCTGAAACTCGGTTATGACCTCGGATATCTCGTTGAAGGGTTTGGCGTACTGGTTGGCGTAGCTGAGAAAAATTACGAGTTGCCCGACGGAGAATGCGCCCCCGGTGGCGACGCAGGTCAGCGAGCCGACAAGCCCCACCCCCGCGTACACCAAGCTGTTTATAAACCTCGTAGAGGGGTTGGTGAGGGACGAATAGAAAGTCGCCCTTCTTGAATAGACCTCCAGCTTGTCGTTTATCTCGTCGAACCGGCGGACGGCCTCATCCTCTCTGGAAAACGCCTGCACGACCTTCTGGTTGCCTATCATCTCGTCTATAAAGGCGGTCTGCTCGCCACGAGTTTCGGACTGCAATTTGAACATATTGTAAGTCCTGCTCGCTACGAACCTCGCCACAAGCAGGGAGAGCGGGGTCAGCAGTATTACGACCAACGAAATTCGCCAGTTGATGGAGAGCATGAGTGCGAGTGTGCCAATTATAGTGGTAATCCCCGTGAAAAACTGAGTAAAGCCCAAAAGCAAGCCGTCGGCAAACTGGTCTACGTCCGCTATGACGCGGCTCACTATTTCGCCGTAGCGTTTGGAGTCTATGTACTTTAAGGGAAGAATCGTTATTTTTTTGAAGGCTGCGTCGCGAACGTCCCTGACGACTTGATAGGTCAGCTTGTTGTTGGTTATGCCCATGAGCCATTGCAGGCAGGCGTTTGCGACCACGACCGCGCCGATGGTGAAGATTATTCGGGCGACGCCTGCAAAGTCCACATTCCCCCGCCCGACGATGAGATCCACCACCTCGCCAATAAGTATCGGAACGTACAGCGAGAGCGCGACGGTCGCGAGGGCGAGCAGCACCGAAGCCACCGTCAACAGCTTGTAGCGCCAAATATAGCTGAACACCTTGCGCAGCGTCCCTTTTCTGGTCTCCCGCTTCTTTTGCTTATCCGACATCCAGCCGCCCCTCCTTTCTGAACTGGGAATCGTAAATCTGCCTGTATACCTCGCAGGTTTCGAGCAATTCCTCGCTCTTGCCCACTCCTGCGACCCTGCCGTCCTCCAGCACGACTATCTTGTCTGCGTGCTGGACGGAGGAGGCGCGCTGGGAGACTATGAATACCGTAGGATTGCCGGGCAAGTCGCGCAGTGCCTTTCTAAGGGCGGCGTCGGTAGCAAAGTCCAGCGCGGAGGAACTGTCGTCCAGTATGAGTATTTCGGGTCTTCTAACGAGTGCCCGGGCGATGGTCAGCCTCTGCCTCTGCCCGCCCGAGAGGTTCTTTCCCCCCTGCTCTATTGTGTAGTCCAAGCCCCCGTGACGTTTGACTATGTCCATCCCTTGGGCGGCACTTAAGGCTTCGAGTATCTCGTCGTCCGTCGCGTCCTTCTGGCCCCAGCGCATATTGTCGTGTATGCTCCCCGAAAACAGCACCGCCTTTTGGGGAACCACGCCTATTTTGGCGCGAAGCTCCTTTGCGGGGTAATCCTTCACGTCAACGCCGCCGACGAGAACTTCGCCTTCGGTCGCATCGTAAAAACGGGGTATCAGGTTGACGAGCGAGGTCTTGCCCGAGCCTGTGCCCCCGATAATGCCGACAACTTGCCCCTTATTGACCGCAAAGTCCACGCCGGTAAGCGCGTTGCCTCCCGCGTTCTTGTAGCGCAACCCCGCATTTTTGAATTCGACGGCGTATTCAGTGTCAGCTGAGGGCAAAGCAGATTGAACATCGCCCTTATCGTTCGTTACGGGTTGAATTTCGAACACTTCCTGGATGCGGTTGCCGCTGGCTATCGATCTGTTTATCGTTATTATAAGGTTCGCGAGCTTGATCAGCTCGACTAGTATCTGCGACATGTAGTTGTACAGCGCGACTACCGCGCCTTGGGTGAGTAACCCTGCGTCCACCCGTATTGCCCCAATCCAAATCAGCAACGCAATAGCGATGTTTATAATCGCGTAAGTAGCGGGGTTCAGCAGGGAGGACACCTTGCCTACGAATTTTTGCATACTCGCCAACTCCTCGTTCCGGCGCTCGAACTCGCTTACTTCCTCCTCTTCCTTACAGAATGCGCGTATTACCCTAACGCCCGTGAGGTTTTCGCGGGTTATGCCCAGCACGCGGTCGAGCTTCGCCTGCACTGTTTTGTACCTCGGTATGCACCACAGCATTATGCCGAACACCACCAGCGCGAGTATGGGTATCACGCCGACGAACACTAGGGCGGCTTGGGAGTCGACTGTGAACGCCATTATCATCGCGCCGAACACCACGAAGGGGGAGCGCAGCAGCAGCCTGAGCGTCAGGTTGACCCCCGTTTGCACCTGGTTCGCGTCGCTGGTCATGCGCGTTATGATAGTCGAAGTGCCTAAAGTGTCCAGCTCGGAATAGGAAAAGCGCTGTATGTGAGAAAACAGAGCGTGCTTGAGGTTCTTTGCAAACCCTGCGGCGGCTTTTGCGGCAAAATACTGGGCGATTACGGTGCTTATCAGCCCCACTGCGCCAAGCGCGGCAATGAGCAGGCACATGCGCACGATGTACCCCGTATCGCCGCGGGGTATACCCACGTCGATGATAGCCGCCATGACAAGCGGCACCAGCAGTTCAAATGTCGCTTCCAACAGCTTGAACACCGGCGCGAGTATACTTTCTTTTTTGTAGTCTTTTATGTATACCAGCAGCTTTTTCAAACAGCAACCCCATTTCGTTCGATATTGCACAGGTTTTATTATAACATGCCTCTTGCGGGCATTTTGTATATTTTTCGTTCAATAAATATGGCAGATTAGATAAACGGTCGCACTTCGCCTGCTTAATGCGCCGCAGAATACAAAAAGAAGTTGCCCGCAGCACCTAAGCGGGCAACCAAATAAGAGGAGAACCACAGGGAAAATTATGGCAAGCATCGATATCACACACATCACACACTCGATCCCTGTAACCAAATTATAGCACAAGTTAAATAGTTGTCAATATATTATATCAAAGCCATAAATTTGATTAACTCTGCCACCGATAAACAGCCAATTTTATATCCATCACGCCGCCAGCACGACGCAGCAATAGCCATCATATTGCCGCAATTTACACCGATGCAATGACGAAAAATACTGTCAGTGCATAGTATATATGTAGGAAGACCAATACAATAATGAGAGGTGCATGGATATGGCAAATAAAATTCATATAAATACTGGCAGCGAAGGGAAAAGGCCCCTACGGTTCTCGCAGTGCCTCGGGCAGCAGAACGCGCGGGCAATTTACACCGCTTGCTGCAACGGGCGAAAATTGATGTTTGAGAACGACGGGATTGCGATTACCCAAAGTGACGATGCGAGCAAGCCCTACCTCACCCTTCGCTTCCTAGGGGCCAAGGGAAGCACGCCCGCCGCCTACTTGAGCGACTCGCCAATCGCCGATACCCCAAAGGGCGGTTGCCCTATGTGCCGCCTAGAGACGCCCCCCGCCTATGGGATGCTGAAGTATTCGGGTATTTGGGAGGGCGTGGACCTTGAACTTTCGGAATGCGATTCAGGGCTCAAGCTCAACTGGGTGCTGAGTACGCCCTGCGCCGTTCGCAGCATCCGCCTTATGTGGGAAGGCGCACAAGGCCTTGAAGTAGCCGAGGACGGCAGCTTGCGAATAACCCACCCCCACGGCATTTTGACGGACGAGATGCCCAAAGCCTGGCAGGTGGTGGACGCGGAGTTTACCCCCATAGGTTGCGCCTACAAGCTGACAGGCAAGACCGAATACACGTTTGACATCGCCTGCGGCTGCGACGAGGAATCGCCTATAGTGATAGACCCGATAATTTGACACAAAAACCAACACCGAATAAACGCAAGACCACCGGCAAAACCGCCGGTGGTTGTTCTATATGTGCACTCTTAGCTCAAAACAACTATTTTGCTTTGCGCGAAAGGTTGAATCCCGCCAGCGCGTAGAATATGGCAGCTGCGATGAGCATATACGCGATGCTCATAAGGGGTGTTATCTCGATTGTGCCAAACCAGAATTTGACGCCCATCAATTCGTTAAAGGATTGCACCGCCTCAGTTGGGGCACCTGCAAAGGTCACAGCTGCCGGATCTGCCATCATGACCTGCCTGAACAGCGAAGCCGAATGGGATATCGGGAAGAGCTTTACCACCCACTGAATTGCGCTCGGGAGCTGCCCTATGGGCAGGTATATTCCCGTCAAAAAACCGATTAGCGTGCCGATTATCGAGCTTGCGGTGGCGAAGGCGTTGTTGCTCTTGAAGAAGGACACCACAAACAGTACGAAGGACAAATTGGTAAATGTCGAGAATACGATTAGACCCAGCACTTTGAGCAGAACCGAAAAACTGATCAATGCGCCGCCGTTTGCAACTACGTATAATTCTACAAGCACGAGGGTGACGAGGCTCATTACGATACCTATCGTGAACGAGCTTAGTATATAGCCGCCAGTGATGCTGCTCCTGCTGAGCGGAGAGACGTATATGTCCTTGGTTATCTTTTTGACCTTATCCTCTACCATGATGCCGAACGCGCCCATGGTCGTGGTGACGGATGTGACCGCGAGCAAGCCCGCCATAATCCAGCTGTCCATCAGGTACCGCACTCCGCTCATGCCTTCGAAGGACGATGCCCAAACGTCGCCCAGAAACAGGGCGTACAGCCCGATGATTATGAATACCGCCATAAGCGAAAAGAATACGGAGGCTTTATCCTTAAAGAAAACGAGGAGATTCCTCTTTGCGAAATTTATCATTCCCGTATCTCCTTCCCGGTTATGGCTATGAATGTGTCGTCCATGTCGCCCGTTTTGACTTGGAAGCTCGAGATATAGTCTTTCAACTGCTCCAGCACAGGCAGGGCTTCCATGGTGGAAGGTACGGAGACGATCGCCCTTTCACCTTGGGTGACGAACTTGAGCCCTTGAGCGTTTAGCAGGGCAGATACCTTTTCCATGTCGGTGCATGCCAATATGATTTTATCCGACGAATACTTTTCTTTGAGCCCCGAGGGGGTACCCTTTGCCGCGATTTCGCCATCGTCTATAATTATTACGTAGTCGGCGCCGTCCGCCTCTTCCATGTAGTGAGTGGTGAGGAAGATGGTCACCCCCGCTTCCTCTTGGAGGGACTTTATGGTCTCCCAAACGCTCTTCCTCGTCTGGGGGTCAAGGCCGGTGGTGGGCTCGTCCAAAAAGAGTATCTTGGGCGTATTGATCAGCGCGCGGGCGATGTCGCAACGCCGTCTCTGCCCGCCAGACAGCTTGCCATAGGGGCGCTTGAGGATATCGGTGATTCCCATGGTACGGGCGGCCTCGTCTATCTTTGCGTCCAGCGCGGCGCCCTTCAGCCCGTAAA
>CALNBC010000315.1 GCA_937874755.1 uncultured Clostridia bacterium | reverse complement strand
GGGAATTTTCTTTTAGTCAAACCATTGTGACTATATTTCGCGCAATCTACCAGCGGAAACGCTCTGTAAGCCCCGTAGAGGCCCGCAAAATAAGTAGGTGGACAAGTTTCGGGGTGGGGGCGTTGTCACATTGGAAGGGGGGCGATGGTGTGGGAGCATACAGGGCATGCCCACGCTGCGGGAGGATTCACCCGTACGACCAGCCATGCCCGAGGAAGGGGCCGACCTACAGTTATGAGAGGACCGGGGCGGATAGGCTGCGCTTCACCTCAAGGTGGAAGAGGAAGAGCCTGCAAGTCAGGGACGATGCGCACTGGATGTGCGAGGTTTGCAGGGACCAAGGGAAGGTCACCACGCAGGGGCTTGAAGTCCACCACATTGAGAAGCTGAGGGAGGACCCGGACGGACTGATTGAGGATGACAACCTCGTGTGCCTATGCCGAATGCACCACCGCATGGCGGACGATGGCGAGCTGCCGAAGGACTACCTACGCGGGCTTGCGGCAAGGAGAATGGAAGGGCTAAGGCAATAGGCGAGCTACGTCCTGAGATGCAGAAGGCATGGTGGGCTAGCTATTGAAAACGTTGTCGATAACCTGTGGAGAGATAATCCCCCCCTACCATGGGGTCGGAGCAACCGAGCGGCCGCGCTATCCAACAGTCCTAGCTGCATACTAAATTTCTAACTTACTTAGATTTTTTGGAAACTAGCGGTTTATTGGCTTGAAACTGATATTATCATTTAATAAGAGCGATTATCGGGGATTCTTTCGAGCGCTTCCCCAAGAACAGCTTTGAGCATTTTGAGAAAGGAGCATTTTTTGCATGAACAGAACAGAAGTAACCTACATGGACGTGGATTCGCTGATTCCATACGCGAACAACCCGAGACTGAACGACAATGCCGTTGACGCCGTGGCAGCAAGCATCAAGGAGTTCGGATTCAAGGTTCCCATCGTCGTTGACTCCGAGAACGTCATCATCAACGGGCATACGAGACTGAAGGCGGCGCACAAGCTGGGACTCAAGGAGGTTCCCGTCATCGTCGCGGACGATTTGACCCCAGGGCAGGTGAAGGCGTTTCGCTTGGCGGACAACAAGACGAGCGAGCTTGCAGAATGGGACTTGGGCAAGCTCGATATTGAGCTTGGCGAGATTGATGACTTGGACATGTCCAGCTTTGGGTTCGATGATGTGACGGGCGGCGATTTGGATTTCGCAGACGTGCCCGACCTAAGCGATGAGACGTATGAAGAGCCCGAGCACGTCATGCTGAAGTGTCCATCCTGCGGTCACATCGACCGCAAAGAGCATTTCCTGAAGCAATGATTGTCTACGGCTCGGCTATCGAGAGCGTGGTCCCCGCATCCGTGCTGGACAGACTGAAACAGGACGGGAAGCTCCAGCACCTCTTGATTTCGTATTACTACCTGCGGAAGAACAAGGGGTTCAAGTGGCTCGGCGACATCGAGGACTTGATTATTGACAGCGGTGCGCATTCCTTCCAGAAGGGCGCTCACGTCGACTGGGTGTCTTACACTCACGAATACGCCAAGTGGATTCGGGAGAACGACACTCCGCGCATACGCGGGTATTTCGAGATGGACGTGGACAACATCATCGGCTACGAGAACGTCTTGAAGCTGCGGCATATCCTTCTGACTGAGAGCGGGCATCCCGAGAAGATTATCCCCGTGTGGCATAGGAACAGAGGTGTCTCTGAGTTCGAGAAGATGGTTTCCGAGCACAGCATCGCGGCGGTGACCGGATTCAAGAACGAGGACATACAAGACCACCAATACCTGATGTTTTTGAAGGAGGCTTGGAAAAACAACTGCTGGCTGCATGGCTTGGGCATGACTCGAAAGCCGATTCTCGACAAGGTGCCTTTCGACAGCGTGGACAGTTCCTCGTGGAAGCTCGGCCCGGTTGCGTATGGGAATTTTCACGGTCGAAAACTTTCGAGGGCGCAGACGGGCACGCCTGAGGGTAAAGCCATGCTATGCCGCGCAGCGTACAACGACCTTTTAGCGATGCAGAAACACTACGAGAAGAAATATCGGAGACTTGGTGTTCATAACCATCCACCGATTCTGTAATGGGAGGAATAAAAAAAATGGTCAAGAACGTCAACAAGACGAACCTGTACACGTTCCTATGTGTCATCAGCGCTGCAAGCCTCATAACGGCGAACCTGTGCGCTATCAAGAACGAGAGCTTTTTCGGGCTGACTCTCGGCGGGGGCATCATCACCATCGTCATCGACTATGTGGTGAGTGACCTTGTGGCCGAAGTGTATGGCCTGAAGAAGGCTCTCCACATGAGGCTCATGGCCATCTTTGCCAACGTGCTGAGCGTCGCGCTTCTCGCCACCGTGGTGTGGCTTCCCGCGGCTGACGGGTTCACCATGCAGAGCGAGTTTGCGTCCATCTTCAGCCTTTCCCCGCTCATGCTGTCCGCGTCCATGCTGGCGTTCTTCTGCGGCACGAGAGTGAACGACTGGCTCATGAGCCGGTGGCATGAGATGAACGGGAAACGCGGTCTATTCCGCCGCTGCATCCTCTCCACCGTCGCTGGCGGTATCGTGGATACTGTCGTGTTCACCCTTGTTGCCTATGGCCTGACGTACTCGTGGATGGACAACCTGGAGAACATCATTCTCACGTACGGCCTGAAGATTCTAGTTGAGGTCATCGTGTTTCCCATCATCACGGTTCACGCCATCGGGTGGGCAAAGAAGCTGCCCGCTGCGTAAACTGTGGCGTTTGGCTAGAATGGCAGCGCCAACATCGATGGCGCTGCCATATTTCATTCAAGGAGGTGCCCCATGCAGCGGAAGACGCTAACTGAGCAGGCAGAGGAGATTCTCAAGATAGCGGAAGAGACTGGCGTCCAAACCAATTTCTTCTTCGTGACCACTTTCAAACGTTACCAGGTGCAGCTCTCTAACCTCTCCGAGCTGGAAAAGGCAATCAAGGAGACGGGCACACTCGTTACGAAGGAATACGTGAAGGGACGAGCGAACATCTACGTCAATCCCGCTGTCACGGAATACAACAAGACCACCGATTCAGCCAACAGAACGGTCGCGACCCTCATGAAAATCATCAAGGGGTTCGCGAAGGAGGACGAGGAACGCGATTCTGCGTACGACCCCCTCATGGCGATAATCAACGGTGACAACGATGGCGAGGAATAGGGGTTACGAATACTGCAAGTCCTCAATCGACGCGGACACCTGCCCCAAGTACGTCAGAAAGCAGATGCGGCAGTGGATGGACGTATGCGAGGGCAAGAGCGAGAAGTACGTTGTCAGCGACGAGAAGATTCGCCAGATGGAGTTAATCCTCAAGCTGCTGGTAATGCCGAAGGGCCTTAAGGCTGGGCAGACGCTCTACGAATGCACGACGGGCTACCAATGGCTCTTGTACACGGCAGTACTGTGTACCGTCTATAGCGACAATCCGGACAAGCGCCGCTACGAGATTGGACTTCTTGAAATCGCGCGTAAGAACTTCAAGACATACACGGTGGCTACGATTTTCATCATCCTAATGCTTACAGAGCCGAGATTCGCCGAGTTCTTCTCCGTCGCTCCCGATGGAGCGCTGTCTAGGCAGATTCGCGAAGCCATATCGCAGACGCTTCGCTCGTCGCCGCTGGTATACGAGTACAAGGGGAACAGACGCTTCAAGATTCTGAACCCATCCATCACGTTCATACCGAAAAGCTCCACTTACGTCCCACTGAGCTATTCAACGTCGCGCATGGATGGACGCTTGCCGAGCGCGTTCTGCGCCGACGAGGTAGGGGCGCTGCCGACGAGCTACGCGGTCGAAGCGATGAAGTCGGGACAGCTCAACATCCTGAACAAGCTTGGCTTCATCATCAGCACCAAGTACCCCACTATCGATAACCCGCTCGAAGACGAGGTTGCATACGCCAAGAAGGTGCTGGACGGCATTATCGACGATGATACGATTTTCGCGCTGCTGTACGAGCCCGACGATACGAAGGACTGGATGACGGACGATTTGGTCATGCGTCAGGCGAATCCCGTCAGCTTGGAGATTCCCGAAATCTGGGAGGACTTGCTGAAGAAGCGGGCGTACGCAATAGCAGTTGAGTCGGCACGCGAGAACTTCCTGACAAAGCACTGCAACATAATCTACCAAGGTGCAGGAACGGAGACGTTCATCGACGTGGCAGACGTTCAGGCTTGCAAGGTCGCAGACATAGACTGGCACGGGCGCGTGGTGTATCTGGGGCTTGACCTTTCGGAGACGAACGACAACACGGCTGTCGCAATGGCGGCGGCTGACGATGATGGGAAGATACTCGCCGATGTGTTCGCGTTCGTCCCTGAAGGTCGCATTCCAGAGAAGAACGCCTACGAGAAAATCGACTACAAAGAGTTCATCCGCGCTGGGAAGTGCATAGCGTGCGGGGACAGGGTTATCGACTACGCTGTTGTCGAGGACTTCATTCTCGGCATCGAGAAGAGGTTCGGCGTGCAGGTTCAGGCAATCGGCTACGACCGCTGGAACGCTCTCAGCACCGCGCAGAAGCTGGAAGGCGCTGGGTACAACACCGTCGAAATCAAACAGCATTCGAGCGTGCTTCATCCGCCGACTAAGCTGCTGAAAGAGAAGATTTTAGGCGGCGAGTTCGAGTACACCGACAACAAGCTGCTAGAAATCAACTTCCAGAACGCTCGTTGCAGCTACGACACCAACAAGAACATGTACGTCCACAAGAAGAAGTCAAAAGGCAAGGTCGACATGGTGGTTGCCCTGATAAACGCGATATACTTGCTTCAGCAGGATGTTGTTTTCAATCAGGTGCCTGACTTCACCGTTCAGGTAATTTAGGAGGTAGCACATGGGATGGATTAAGAGACGGAGGGAGCGCAAGCGCTCAGCCGAGAACATAATCGGCAGTGACGGCACGGTGAACGACGTGCTACTCAGGGCGCTTTTGAGCAACGAGCCAATCGACCGCGACAAGGCCATGATGCTGCCAGCCGTGTCTGGCGCGGTTGACTTCATCACGAGTGCGGTCGCGTGTATGCCCGTGCGGCTTTACCGCACGAAGAAGGGCGTTATAGAAGAAGTTGAGAATGACCCTCGAACCAAGATGCTCAACGGGGACACCGGCGACACGTTGGACGGCTTCCAGCTCAAGAAGGCCATGGTCGAAGACTACCTCATGGGCAAGGGCGGATACTGCTACATCGAGCGCAGCCGAAATGACGTGACAGGCCTATATTACGTAAAGTGCGACGCGGTGAGCATCAACATCAACAGCGACCCTATTCATAAGTCGTATGACATCATCGTCGGCGCGAACACGTACAAGCCCTTCGAGTTCGTCAAGATTCTCCGCAACACCAAGGACGGCGCGTCTGGCGTTGGCCTTACGGTCGAGGTCGCGAAGGCTCTGGAGACTGCATACCAGACGCTTCTGTACCAGTTGGGGCTTGTTAAGGCGGGCGGCAACAAGCGCGGTTTCCTGAAGAGCCAGCGCAAGCTGGGGCAGGAGGAAATCGACGCGCTCAAGAGCGCATGGTCGAACCTTTACGGAAACTCTGAGGAGAACGTCGTAGTTCTCAACAACGGCCTTGAGTTCCAAGAAGCGTCGAGCACTTCCACCGAGATGCAGCTCAACGAGAACAAACGGACGATGGAGGACGAGATTAACAACATTTTCCACATCCGTGAATCGTTCGACGAGACGTATAAGTTCGCAATCTACCCGGTAGTCAGGGCGTTCGAGACGGCGCTGAATCGCGACCTGCTGCTTGAAAAGGAGAAGCGTAATTACTTCTTCGCGTTCGACAGCCGCGAAATCATCAAGGCCGGTCTGAAAGAGCGTTACGAGACGTACAAACTTGCCAAGGATTGTGGCATAATGTCGATTAACGAAATGCGCCGCAACGAGAACATGAACGAGGTTAAGGGATTGGACATCATCGACCTTGGGCTTGGTTCCGTTCTCTTCGACACGGCTACGGGCGAGGTCTACACCCCTAACACGAACTCGACCAAGGGCATTTCGGATTCTGGCGGCGCACTTCAGGCGCAAGGGGGTGAATCAAATGCAGATTAACATTCGCGAGGATGCGGTCGAAATCGAGGGATACGTGAACGCCGTGGAGCGAAACAGCAAGCCGCTGCTTTCGCGCATGGGCAAGTTCGTCGAGCGCATCAAGAAGGGAGCTTTCACACGCGCTCTGAAGCGCAATGACGATGTTCACGTCCTTCTAGACCATGACTGGAAGCGGGATTTGGGAAGCACCAAGAAGGGCAACCTCGAATTGACCGAGGACAACATCGGGCTTCGAGCAAGATGCACAATTTCCGACAAGGACGTTATGGAGATGGCGAAGCGCGGCGACCTAGTTGGATGGTCGTTCGGGTTCTACGACCGTGACGTTAAGAACGGTGTCGAGAACGGGATGCTTACCCGCGAGGTGAACGACCTCGACCTCGAAGAGGTATCCATCCTCGACCGCTCCAAGGTGCCAGCATATGAAGGCACGCTCATCATGGCTAGGAGCGAGGATTCGGATAAAAGGCTCTTCGTGTCAGATTCTTTCGACGCTGATGGCGAAGCGCCAGACGAACATCCCGAGACGCGTGAAGAGCAGACCGAAGCCAAGAGCAGAACCAAGCAAGAAACCAAGAACGAAATCGACTACAGCAAGTACAAGGCGATTATCGCCGAAATGAAGGAGGGCTAACATGCCGAAGATTTACCACATCCGTTCCATGAGCCTCAAGAACCTCGTGGAGCTGAAGAACGACAAAATCGACCAGGCCGAGAAGATTCTCGCAGATGCCGAGGTCAACAAGCGCGAGCTTACGCCCGACGAAGCGGCGGAGCTTGCCGAGATTCGTGATGACGTCAAGCGAATCAAGGAAGCGCTCAAGATTGGCGATGAGCTTGACGATTCCAAGGACAAGAAGCCGAAGCAGGAGCCTGCGCCCGATGGTGGCGAGCCTAAGCCTACTCAGGAGCAGCAGGACACCCGAGCGTTCGAGAACTTCATCCGCGGTCGCGTCATCCACGAGCGTGCGGGCGAGCTGACCAAGACCGACAACGGCGCCGTCATCCCGACCACCATCGCACAGCAGATTATCAAGAAGGTCTACGACGTCTCGCCCATCCTTGACAAGTCCCAGAAGTACAACGTCAAGGGCAAGCTTCAGATTCCGTACTACGACACGACTTCTGGCGGCATCAACGTCGCGTATGCCGAGGAATTCACCCCGCTGACTTCAAGCAATGGGAAGTTCACCAACATCGAGCTTGACGGCTTCCTCGCTGGCGCACTGAGCAAGATTAGCAACAGCCTGATTAACAACAGCCAGTTCGACATCGTGAGCTTCGTTGTCAACCAGATGGGCGAGGACATCGCACGCTTCATCGAGCATGAGCTGCTTATCGGCACCAGCGGCAAGGTGGAGGGCCTTTCCACGCTCACCAACTCCGTGACCACCGCAGCGGGAACGGCAATCACGTCCGACGAGGTCGTTAAGCTTAAGGACTCCATCAAGGACACCTTCCAGAACAACGCGCTATGGATTATGTCCCCCGCGACCCGCACCGCGCTCCGACTGCTTAAGGGCACCGACGGTCATTACCTGCTTAACGACGATATTTCCTCGCCCTTCGGCACCGTCCTTCTGGGAAAGCCCGTCTATGTCTCTGACAATATGCCCGACGTCGCCGCTGGCAAGGCAGTCATCTACTACGGCGACATGACTGGACTCGCCACCAAGTTCTCCGAGAACATCACGACGCAGGTACTGCGCGAGAAGTACGCAGACGAGCACGCGACTGGCGTCATCTCGTGGTTCGAGTTCGACTCCAAGGTGCAGGACGCCCAGAAGCTCGCGAAGCTGGTGATGGCTGGTGTATAAGGCGCTCAAGTCTTTCAGCGGCGCAATCTCGATGCACGAGGGAGAGATGCGGGAGATTGAGGACGCCGCAATCGTGGCCGACCTGCTGAAGGCTGGCTACATCGAAGAGGTGAATCCCAAGCGTGGCAGGAGCGCCAAGAAGTCTGGGGAGCCGAATCCCCAAGAGTAAAAAGGAGGGGATTAGATGAACCAGATTACGAAAGTCTCCGAGGTCACCGCAGACGACCTTGCGGAATATCTCAGGGTCGGCGAGGTGACCGCATCCGAGGACGGTTTTCTCGAGACGATAATCAGCGCGGCAACCGCGTACATGAGCAAGTACACTGGCCTGACTGCGGCTCAGCTTGACGAGAGCAAGGACTTCGTTGTCGCGCTGTTCGTGCTCGCCCAGGACATGTACGACAACCGCGCCATGTACGTCGATTCGTCCAACGTCAACCAGGCGGTTCAGAGCATCCTCGACATGCACTCTGTGAATCTTCTTCCTTCGGCGGTGTGAGATGATTAACGCGGGAAAGTACAATCACCGAATCCAAATCGTCAGCCCGAAGGTGGGGCACGACGCGGAGGGGTTCCCAACAACGACCGACGAGCCTGTTCTGGAAGCATACGCAGGCGTGAGAACGACGAGCGGCTACACGCTCATAAAGAGCGGCACGAGCTTCGAAGCGGCAACGACGAACTTCACGATTCGCTACCCGCTCAAAACGAAAATTGAACGAGATATGGTTGTTCTTTTCGACGGAAGGCGCTACGAGATTCAGTACCTGAACAACGTCAACTACGCCAACGTCGAACTTGAGATTCAAGCGAAGGAGGTGGAGCACTGATGGCAAAGTTCGAGGCAGACCTTCCAACCGACCTTATCAAGATGTTCGAGGAATTGAACGTTGACACCCAGAAGATGCTGGAGGAAATGACGCAGGAGGGGGCAAAGACAGTCCTCGCGAACGTCAAGGCAAACGTCCCCCAGAGCTTCCACAGCTCAGGGATAATGCAGTGCCTGAAGATTACGCGGCCTTACTACACTCCGTCAGACGGTGGACGCAACACCAAGGTGGCCTTCTACGGCTACTTCGAGAACAAGAACGGCAAGAAGCGGTACACTGTGCCAGCCCCGCTGGTCTGCAACCTTTTCGAGTACGGGCGCAGCAATTCGCCATACCCAAGGCACCCGTTCATGCGCAAGAGCTTCAAGAAGGGCCAAATTGAAGCGGCGATGATGAAGGTTCAAGACCGCTACATCAAGGGTGATTAGATTGAACGCCGAAATCTTAGACATCTTCGACGGCTTCACAGTGGGCGGCAAAGAGGTTCCAGTCCGCTTCATGAACTACGAAGGGCACGGCGAGCCTTACGTGATTTTCATGCGCGAGTCTGATGACAGCTCGTACAGCGGAGACGATTCACTGATTGGATACGTGACGTACTACGACTTCGACGTGTACAGCAGGGGAAACTTCACCGCGCTGGTGGAAGCGGTAAAATCAAGGCTTGAGAGCGCTGGTTGGACTTGGCAACCATCGCGCTCTTCGGCAGACATGTACGAGAGCGACACTGGATACTTCCATGTGACGCTCAGTTTTGCAAAGGAAAGAGGGGTTTAAAATGGCAAAGATTGGACTTACTAACCTTTGGTGGGGCAAGCTCACCGAAGCGGAGGACGGTACTACGACCTATGACGGCGCTAAGAGCTTTGGCAAGGCCGTGTCCTGCAAGGTGGACGTGACCAACAACGACGCCACGCTCTACGCGGAGGACTCGCTCGCCGAGTCTGACAAGAGCTTCAACTCAGCCAAGGTCACTCTTGGCGTGGCAGACGATGACGATACAATCTTCGCGCCCATCCTCGGCCACACGGTTTCCGAGGCTGGCACCGACGGCACGGGCGGTGAGATGGTACGCAACGCCAACGACGCCGCGCCTTACATTGGCCTCGGTCGTGTGATTACCAAGATGGTCAATGGCGTTATCAAGTACAAAGCCGAGTTCATGTACAAGGTGAAGTTCGGCGAGCCGTCTCAGGATGACCAGACCAAGGGCGAGAAGGTTGATTTCAAGACGACCGAAATCGAGGGGACGGCATCCTCGCTTGCGAACGGAGATTGGTCAGCCGCAAAGACGTTCGACACCAAGGACGCCGCAGTCTCTTGGGTCAAGGGCAAGCTCCAGGCAGCTGCCGCATAGAGGTGGCGCGTGCCAAAAGATGCGGGATAATGGGTCATGGGTCCATGAGGACCGTGGCCCATTTCTGAAGAAAGGGAGGAAGACGCAATGAAGAGCACAATGCAGGAAATCGAGTATCGCGGCAAGACCTACAAGCTCGTTTTCGACCTCAACGTTATGGAGGCCATCCAGGACGAGTACGGCAGCATCGAGGCGTGGGGCAAGCTCACCGAGCCTGACGATGGCGGGGAGCCAAACATCAAGGCGCTCGTCTTTGGCGTGACCGAGATGATTAACGAGGGCATCGACATCGACAACGACGAGAGCGGCACCGACGATAAGCCGCTTACACATAGGAAGGTCGCTCGCATCCTGACCGAGGTCGGGCTGGAATCCGTGACAGACAAGGTGCAGAAGAGCGTCATCGACTCAACAGAGGATGATTCAAAAAACGCATAATCCACGACGAAGACGTGATTTTTGATTACGACCCGACCATTAACTTCGCGTGGTATTACTTCATCGGCAGGGCGAGGCTTGGGCTTTCGTCTGATAGGGAGGTCGGAAGGTTGACGCTCAGGAGCTTTCGTGGGCTGTACCAGGCGTACAAGGACACGTTCGACACCGAGACAAGGCTGAGGGCAAGCGGTTCGACGTATGCTGCGATTGAAGCGAAGGCCGAGAGCGATGAGGAATGGTTCTAGGTGTTTCACGTGAAACATGGGGGTGATTCACAATGGCAAGCTTTGGAGGGGCAGTCAAGTTAACGGGCGAGTCTACATACCGCGCGGCTCTGAGAAAAATCACGCAGAACCTCAAGGAAGTATCGTCCGAAATGAAGCTCGTCTCGTCCCAGTACGACAAGGGCGACACGAGCACGCAGGCACTCACGGCAAAGCAGAACGTCTTGAACGAAAAGCTGGAGCAGCAGAAGCAGCGGCTTTCGACGCTTCAGGCGCAGTACGGCAAGATGTCGGCCGAGTACCAGACACAAACGGCTAATCACGACAAGCTCGTGCAGTCCTACAAGGAGGAGCAGGAAAAGCTCGAACGCATCGGTCAGGAGCTGGGAGAGACCTCTCCAGAGTACCAGAAGCAGAAGGACGTCGTTGCGCAGCTGAGCAAGGAGGTTGAAAGCAGCTCCAAGGCGCAGGACGCCAACGCTACCAGCCTTTCGAACATGCGTATCAAGATGAACAACACCGCTGCCGGCGTCAACAAGACCAAGAACGAAATCAGCGGGCTTGGTACCGAGCTTGGAGACCTCAAGGGAAAGCAGTCACAGAGCGTCAGCGAGATGGAAAAGCTAAGCTCGACCATCGAGCAGCAGAAGGGCAAGCTTTCGAGCCTTAAGAGTGAGTACGCGAACGCCGTTCTCACGTATGGAAAGAACAGCGCGGAAGCGAAGAGCCTTGGTACACAGATTAAGAGCCTTTCTGGCGAGCTTCAGGAAAATCAGTCTAAGATGGACGCAGTGAATTCCCGCGCAGAAAATCTTGCTGGTGGCATTGACAATCTTGACAAGAGCGCCAAGGGTGCGGCTGGTGGCGGGTTCACCGTCCTCAAGGGAGCACTTGCAAATCTGGCTGGGAACGTCATCCAGTCTGCAATCAGCGGCATTCAGTCATTGGCTGGCGAGGCAGTCAGCAGCTCAGATTCTCTGAAGAAGTTTGAATCGACCATGAGCTTTGCGGGATACGACAAGACGCAGATTGAAACCGCGAAGACGCAGATGAAGGACTATGCCGACAGGACGGTTTACGACCTTAACACCGTGGCAAACACCACGGCACAGCTTGCGGCAAACGGCATACCCAACTACGAGCAGCTGACGGAAGCTGCTGGAAACCTCAACGCCGTCGCTGGTGGCAACGCCGACACGTTTGGCTCGGTGTCGATGGTTTTGACGCAGACCGCTGGCGCTGGAAAGCTGACTACCGAGAATTGGAACCAGCTGGCGAACGCGATTCCAGGCGCGAGCGGGAAACTTCAGGAAGCGCTTCTGAAAAATGGGGCCTACACTGGCAACTTCCGCGACGCAATGGAGAAGGGCGAGATTACAGCCGACGAGTTCAACCAAGCTATCATGGACTTGGGATTCACCGACGCGGCTCAGGAAGCGGCAACCTCCACCGATACGTTCGAGGGCGCAATGGGCAACATGCAGGCCGCTGTGACCGACGGACTCATGCAGATTTACGATGCAATCGGCTCCGAGAACGTCACTGGATTCATCAACGGCATCTCCGACGCGGTGGCGAAGGTGATACCGCCAATCAAGCAGGCCATCCAGTGGTTCAAGGACAATCTACCCACGATTGGGCCGCTGATTTCAGCGATTGGTGCAGCCTTGGGGACAATCATGGTTGCGCAGAAAATCGAAGCAATGGTTACCGCCTTCAAGACGTGGAAGACGGCAACTGAGGGACTTACCGTCGCGCAGCGGATTCTGAACGCTGTGCAGCTTTCGTCCCCTATCGGCCTTGCTGTTGCCGCAATCGCCGCATTGGTCGCTGGCATCGTCGTTCTTTGGAATACCAACGAGGGCTTCCGCAATGCCGTGACGAACGCATGGCAGGGCATCCAGGACTTTATCGGCAATGCCGTACAGGCAATCGGGGACTTCTTCACGAACCTCGGCACCAACATCAGCCAGTTGCCGCAGATGTTCGCCGACTGGCTGAACAGCGTCATCGCCACGGTGACGGGATGGGTTTCGAACATGGCATCGCAGGCAGCTAGCGCAGGCTCGCAGTTCGTTTCGAACGTCGTGAACTTCGTGCAGAACCTTCCGTACAACATCGGCTACATCTTGGGAACCGTAATCGGCACGGTAGCTTCTTGGGTCATCAAGTTCGCCCAGAACGCCCAGCAGGCCGGTATGCAGTTCTTGCACAACGTGGTCAGCTTCGTTCAGCAGCTTCCCGGAAACATCGCAAACTTCCTGAGCAGCGTCATATCCAACGTCGTGAGTTGGGTCTCCAACATGGCGAACAACGCGCGACAGGCAGGCTCGCAGTTCTTGAGCAATGTCATCAACTTCATCCAGCAGCTGCCGAGCCGCGTCGCGTCGTTCCTGAGCAACGTCATTTCCAACGTCATCTCGTGGGCATCGAACATGGCGAGCAACGCTTCGCGTGCCGGTTCGCAGTTCCTGAGCAACGTCATCAACTTCGTCTCGCAGCTGCCAGGGCGCATCGCAAGTTTCCTGGGCAACGTAATCTCGAACCTCGGTTCTTGGGCTGGGCAGATGGCATCCAAGGGAGCGGAAGGCGCAAGTAACATGTTCAACGCCGTGGTCAACGGGCTTACATCGCTTCCCGGGCGCGTGCTCAGCATCGGCTCCGACATCGTACATGGCATTTGGAACGGCATCAGCGGCGCTGCTGGTTGGCTCGCCGACAAGGTGAGTTCCTTCGCGTCCGGCATCCTCGACGGAATGAAGAACGCACTCGGCATCCATTCGCCTTCTACCATGTTCCGTGACCAAGTCGGTAAGTACATCGCGCAGGGCATCGGCGTCGGCTTCGAGGGCGAGATGGGCCACGTGACCCAGCAGATGCAGGACGCCATGCCAGACGCTTCGGAGTTCTCGATTGGCGGCTCGATGGCATCGGTCGCGTATCAATCGGCAGGAGCCAGGGCCTACGGCAATGATGGAATCGTTGAAGCGGTTATAGAAGCGCTCGGAAGGGTCCACATCGTGCTCGATGACGAGGTGGCGGGAAGGTTCGTGGAGCGAACGGTCACGAAAGCGATTTACGCATAGGGGGGTGTCTGAATGATTGGCTACATCGAATTGAACGGCGAGAAGAGCACTGACGTCAAGGGGCTGATAATACAGTCCCTTCCGCCTATCACTAAGCCGAAGATGCGCACGAGCACGGAGGAAATCGACGGGCGCGACGGCGATATAGTCACCAAGCTGGGATATGCCGCCTACGACAAGGAGGTCAGCATCGGCCTTCACGGTGACTTCGACATCGACGATGCAATCTCGTTCTTCGATTCGGAGGGCGAGGTCGTTTTCGGCAACGAGCGAGACAAATACTACCGCTATCAGATTCTCGACCAAATAGACTTCGAGCGTCTGGTGAGGTTCCGCACGGCGAAGGTGAAGATGCACGTGCAGCCTTACAAATACGACGCGGTTGACAGGACGTTCGAAATCGTTAACCAGCTTATCAACGTTGAAGACTCGACAGCGAGCAGGTTCGGAGTGACGGCAGCTTCAATCGGCGGAAGCGTGCGCGTTGCCGGGAAGGCGACGAACACGGTCGAGATTATGGTCCCGATAGACCGCATCACGCTTTCGGGAAGCTACACGCTCACGGCTGAGACGAGCGGCGACTCAGCAGGCTGTGCGCTCAAGCTCGTGTCGCGTGCCGACCCTGATGGAGACTCTTTCGGGGGGACGTACATCGAGCTGAAGAACGACGGCACATCTAGCGTCACGGCAGACGCCGACTCTGGCACGGAGTATGACGCGCTGTGGCTTTACATACAGGCTGGCACATCGGTTGACTTCACGCTGTCGGCAACGATGGCGAGCAATGACTTCAGCTCAATCACGCTTACCAATCGCGGGAACGTCGTGTCAAGGCCGACCGTCACGGTGTACGGCAGCGGCAACGTCGAGCTGGCAATCAATGCGGTTACTGTGCTTTCCTTCTCAATCGATGACGGATACATCACGATAGACGCCGACGAGATGAATGCGTACTATGGTGATACCCTGATGAATCGGCGCGTCACTGGCGACTACTTAG
>CALNBC010000314.1 GCA_937874755.1 uncultured Clostridia bacterium | reverse complement strand
TGGTTTTGGAATACGCAAAATCGACCAATTATACACCTTTCTCGAAGGACGCTCCCTTTGTAGAGGTGGACGCAACCTGCGTAAGGTACGATGAACGCTCTATCGCCGACCCTTTGATTGGCTCGGTACACGACCCGATCTATCAGGGGGCAGGTGTGTTGGGGAACGCAGGTATTCCTCAGCCAAAGCCGGGAGCGGTGACAAGGGCAACGGGTGGAGTGCTTTTTCTGGACGAAATCGGCGAGTTGCCCCATTCCCAGATGAATAAGCTCCTTAAGGTATTAGAAGACAGAAAAGTTCTATTTGAAAGCGCTTACTATTCGACCGACGATACCGCAATCCCTCCATATATACATGATATATTCAAAAATGGTATGCCTGCCGATTTCAGACTCATAGGTGCGACGACCAAAACCCCCAAAGATATCCCCGATGCGATACGTTCTCGCTGCATAGAAATATTCTTCCGACCTCTTAGAACCGACGAGTTGGAGGAAATAGCGAATAAAGCCGCCATCAAGACTGGGCTCAGCATTGAAAGAGAAGCATCAAGGACTGCGGCGCGCTACGCTTCTTCCGGACGGGAAATAAACAACATAATCCAGCTTACCGCCGGTATGGCTATGCAAGAAGGCAGAAGCAATATATTGACGGAGGATGTTGAATGGGTGGCATCGACCTGCCGCTACCGGGCAAGGGTAGAAAAATGCGTTCCCCAAAACTCGTCCATCGGAACGGCAAACGGGCTCGCCGTGCTGGGTGACGGCACGGGAATGCTCATAGAGATTGAAGCACTCGCTACACCTGTCGATAAGGGAAAGGGAACGCTGAAGGTTACAGGGGTTATCGATGAGGAGGAACTTAACGCGGGTGACAGGCGGCTGAGGAGAAAGGGAACGGCGGCAGCTTCGGTGGAAAACGCTCTGACCGCCCTGCGACTGACAGAAGGTATTGACTTTCGGGATTACGACCTTCACATCAACCTTCCCGGAGGAATACCGATTGACGGACCTAGCGCAGGGATAGCTATAGCTGTTGCCGCGGCCTCGGCCATGCTCGAAAGACCCGCCGATTGTAGATTAGCCATGACTGGCGAAGTCTCGATCAGGGGATTAGTGCGGGCGGTCGGCGGCATAAGGAGCAAACTATCTGCAGCGGCGGCAGCAGGGGCATCAAGGGCAATTATCCCCGAAGAGAACTCGGCTGAGAAGCAGTACTTTTCAAGCATGACGGTCATTCCCGTCAGCACGTTGTCCCAGGTACTGGACTTTGCCTTCGACGAGCATAAGGAGGCAAGTACAGCAAAAGCGTCTCTTTTGTCTGCGTCCGAAAGCAACGTAACCGTAACCAAATAACACTATTCGTAAAAGACGTCAGGCGGAAGGGCTTTGCCCAGCCGCCTTTTTGCTGTAAAGGCAGAAAAGGTTTGAACATATTATGAACTATGAAAAATATGCCGCATATGTTAAAATACCAATCAAGTGTGAAGACATTCGCCGCAATAAAGTGCATAGGGAGGGCGCGATGGGCGGTATGAAACTAGCGCCAGGACCGGGAAACCGGTCGACGAGGATCGGAGTCATCGAAATATTCGGCGGATGCTCCGGGGCTGAGCGCCAGCCTTTTTCATGCCACAAAAATTCGGGGAGACCCGCAAAACAAAGGGCATGGATGCGCAATACGGCTGTAAGGAGAAAACTAAATGTGCGGAATTGTCGGCTGCGCGGGCAGAAAGCCCGTTGCGCCTTTACTTGTCGATGGACTAAAAGCACTTGAGTATCGCGGATACGACAGCGCAGGAATGGCTCTTTCTCAAGAAGGTGGATTGCTAGTCCTTAAGAAAAAAGGCAGGGTGACCACACTCGAAAACGAAATCAAAAAGATGTTCCCCAATGGTACAGCGGGGATTGGGCATACGCGCTGGGCAACTCACGGTGAACCCAGCGACGAAAACGCACATCCACAGGTTTCCGAAAACGAAGATATCGCCGTCGTGCATAACGGCATAATAGAAAATTACGCGCCCCTGAAAAAATGGCTGATAGAACAAGGCTACAAGTTCACAAGCGAGACGGACACAGAGGTAGTAGTTCATTTGTTGTCCTACTATTACAAGGGCGATCTCGTGCAGGCTATGCTTCAGGCGGTATCCCGTCTCAGCGGTTCCTATGCTTTGGCGGCTATGTGCGCCACAGAACCGGGGAAAATTGTGTGTACCCGGCGTGAGAGCCCACTTGTCGTCGGCTTTGGTAAGGGCGAGAATTACCTTGCCAGCGATGTTTCAGCTTTAATCAAGCACACCAGGGATGTTTGCTACCTGGGCGAGAACGACGTTGCTGTTGTGACTCCGGACGATATCAGTCTGTTCGACTGCGACGGGAATCCGGTGCAAAGAGAGCATTCCCATATCGACTGGGATATAGCCGCTTCAGAAAAGTGCGGTTATGAGCATTTTATGATCAAAGAAATGTTCGAGCAGCCGCAAGCATTGAAAAACACCATTCTGCCGAGGGTTACCGAAGGCAGGATACGGTTTGACGGGATAGACGAAGGATTTTTACGTTCCATAAAACGCATTGTTATCTGCGCCTGCGGCACCGCGTACCATGCAGGTCTAGTAGGAAGAAGGTGGATTGAAGACTTTTCGAGGATTCCGGTGGAGACGGATATCGCCAGTGAATACCGCTACCGCAATCCAATACTCTCTCCCGATGAGCTGTGCATTGTCGTCAGCCAGTCCGGCGAAACTGCGGACTCCATCGCAGCTCTTCGCACCTTCAAAAAGGGCGGTGGGAAGGTACTTGCGATAACGAATGTCGTAGGCTCCACCGTTGCCCGGGAATCCGATATGGTGGCTTATACATGGGCGGGACCGGAAATCGCAGTGGCTTCCACCAAGGCATACACTACACAACTTTCTGTGTTGTTCATGCTCGCGATGGAACTGGGCAGGGTAAAGGGGACTTTGCCTCAATCAAAATACGACGGGCTTTTAAACGAGCTTTTGAAAATCCCCGAACTTGCCAGCAAGACGCTCGACCTATCGAGCTACGCGAAGATCGCAGCAAAGAGGCATTACACCCAAAGCAACGTATTTTTCATCGGCAGGGGATTAGACCAACCGGCTACTATGGAAAGTTCGCTTAAGCTCAAGGAGATTAGCTATATCCACAGTGAAGCATTGCCCGCTGGCGAGTTGAAGCATGGCACCATCGCGTTGATAGAGAAGGGAACCCTCGTCGTGGCTATGTCTACCCAGTCGGCCCTGAAAGAAAAGCTTGCCTCAAACATCAAAGAGGTCAAAGCGCGGGGCGCCCAGGTTATGCTTATCTCGAGTGAAGATACTGAAAAGACTATGGACGGAGTCGACGAGGTTTTGCCACTGCCGAAGGTCGAGGATGAGTTAGCCCCCCTTATTTCGGTTATTCCGGCGCAACTTTTTGCCTATTACTGTTCAACGTTGCGAGGGTACGACCCGGATAAACCTAGAAATCTGGCAAAATCAGTAACAGTGGAATAAGAAGGAATATTGAGCGAAAGAGGGGCGGCGCTGCGCCGTTCCTTTTTCGCGCCGCAGATAAGCAAAACCCGCATAAATGAAGGTGAACGCCGTATTATTCAAAAGTCCGCTCAGTTGTCGCGAAAGTCGGATAATGCCATACATTACCCAATTCCCTTTGCTTGCAACGACAACCATGTAAAGATATAATAACCCTAAAGCAGGAGGAGTAAAGATGACAATAAATGACAGCACGCCTATGCCGCTAATTCCCTTGCGGGGGCTGACGGTTTTTCCATACATGGTAATCAGCTTTGATGCAGGTAGAGAGAAAACAGTCGCCGCAATAAACGAAGCCATCGAAAATAACCGGCTTTGTATTCTCGTTTCCCAGAAAGACTCAAGCAGAACCGCAGTCGAACCGGACGAACTCTACGAAATCGGAACAGTCGCCCAAATAAAGCAGGTTCTCAGGCTCCCGGGGGATTCGGTGCGCGTCTTTGCCGAAGGTCTTTACCGCGGCAGGGTGGACGAAATCATAGCCGATGACGACTTTATTGAAGCGGAAGTCACAAAGCTTGAATCCACTAACGACATGACCGAAATCGAAAACACCGCGATGGCAAGAAAGCTCGCCGAAACATTCGAAGCTTACAGCCGAGCCAGCGGCAAAATAAGCAGCGAAACGATGCTCTCCATGCTCGTGGAAGAGGATGTCGGTAAACTTTGCGACACCCTTGCCGCCGGCGTTTTGGTAAATGTTGCAGACAGGCAGGATATTCTCAATCGTGTAGATGTGAGGGACCGCGCCGAAAAGCTGCTGGGAATACTACGCAGGGAAACCGAAATCCAAAAAATCGAAATACGGATTCAAAAACAGGTCAAAACCAATGTCGAAAAATCCCAAAAGGAATACTACCTCAGAGAACAGCTCAAGGTAATCCACAAAGAGCTTGGGGACGACGATGATGAAGACGAAATAGACCAGCTCCGTAAGAGAATAGACGAGCTCCCTTTGCCTGACGAGGTTCGCGCAAAGACCGAAAAGGAGCTCAAGCGATACGCTCAGCTGCCTTCAGGCTCCCACGAGGTTCCTGTAGTCAGGAATTGGCTGGATTGGATAGTCGACCTTCCCTGGGGAAAGAATACTGAAGACAATTTCGACCTCATAAACGCAAGAAGTGTCATGGACGACGAGCATTACGGTTTGGATAAGGTAAAGGATAGGATTATTGAGCATCTTGCAGTGTGCAAGTTGAAAAACGATACTGGCGGAACGATACTCTGTCTTGTCGGACCTCCCGGAGTCGGTAAGACATCCATAGCTACCTCCGTAGCCCACGCGACAGGTCGTGCCTTCACTAGGATGAGCCTCGGTGGAGTTCGGGACGAGGCGGACATCAGAGGTCATAGGCGCACATATATCGGCGCGATACCGGGTAGATTTATTACTGCGATGAAGCAGGCGGGTTCCATGAACCCGGTGATGCTGCTGGACGAGGTCGACAAGATAGGCAACGATATGCGGGGGGATCCTGCTTCCGCGCTCCTAGAAGTGCTAGACAGCAACCAGAACTCCGAGTTCCGCGACCACTATATGGAAATCCCCTTCGATCTTTCGAAGGTATTGTTCATAACAACCGCGAACTCTATTGACACTATACCCCAACCGCTGTTGGACAGGATGGACGTTATAAACCTTTCGAGCTACACAAGTGACGAAAAGCTCGAAATAGGCAAAAGGCATCTTCTTCCCAAGCAGATATCAGCTCATGGTCTTCCGCCAAAGTCCGTTTCGTTGCCGGACGAAAGCATATTTGAGCTCATCGAATGCTACACGAGAGAAGCGGGAGTGCGAGAGCTTGAACGCAGGATTGCCGACATTTGCCGCAAGGTAGCTGTATCCATTGTCACAGACGGCAAGAAACGCGCTATCATCACCCCCAAGCAGGTGGAAAAACTGCTCGGCAACCCCAAGTTCAAGAAGAACGAAAGAGACCTAATAGACAAGGTCGGAGTCGCGAATGGTCTCGCTTGGACTAAGGTAGGTGGTGAACTGCTGCACATCGAAGTTGCAGTACTCAAAGGGAAAGGCAAACTGGAGCTTACGGGCAGGATGGGCGAAGTCATGCGCGAATCGGCTCAGGCAGCGTATACCTACATCCGAACCCATGCAGCAAAATGGGACATTGACCCTCTGTTCTATGAAAAGGTGGATGTTCACATCCACATCCCCGAAGGGGCGGTTCCCAAGGACGGACCCAGTGCGGGTATAACAATGGCGGTAGCTATGGCTTCAGCGCTTTCCGGAAGGGCGATCAGGGGCGATGTCGCAATGACAGGTGAAATCAGCCTCAGGGGCAGGGTGATGCCTGTAGGCGGGTTGAAGGAAAAAACTTTGGCAGCGCTTCGCGAAGGCATGACCACTGTTATACTCCCTAAGGAGAACGCCGGAGATTATTCCGATTTGGCGGAGTCGGTCCGAAAGAATCTCAACATTGTATTCGCGGAGGAGCTTTCCGAAGTGTTTGAAACAGCGTTGACCAAGAAGAACAGCGTAACGCCTTTTATTGACGAAATGTGTGGATACCGGGCCCCCGCGCCCGAGGTTGTGAACTGATGTTTAGTATCAAAAAAGCCGAGTTTGTAACCAGCTGCAGTCTGGGTAGCACGTTGCCTGATTTAGGCGGCGCTGCCCTGATTGCCATGGTTGGCAAATCAAACGTAGGCAAATCCAGTTTTATAAACGCCTTGTGCAACAATAAAAAGCTGGCTAGGACTTCAGCAACGCCGGGGAAAACCCGGCTAATCAACTTCTTTTCGATAAACGGAGGTGAGTTTTATCTTGTCGATTTGCCGGGCTATGGCTTTGCCAAGGCACCCAAATCCGAGCAAGACAAATGGGCAGAGCTGATGGAAATTTACCTTCGCTCAGGGCATGTTTCTCACCTGTTCCTGCTGCTTGATTCTAGGCATGAGCCCACTTTGGCGGACAGGCAAATGCTCGTCTGGATGCATTATTACAATATCCCCTATACCATAATCGCCACCAAGGTTGACAAGCTCCCCAAGACCAAACGCAAAGCCGCGGCAGCGTCAGTTTCAAGGGCGGTTGGAGCGCTTGATCCTGCAATCCCCTTTTCTGCTGAAGCGAAAATAGGCCTCGAAGATGTTTTGCACAGAATCGAGCAAATAGTCACCGACGAGGCGCGAATCTTCGCAAACGAGCGGGAAAATACCGATAATGAGACCCCTAAGGTGCTTGAGTGAGCAGGCAAGAGCTTTTTAGCGCATTTTTTTGTGCGCTAAATAAAATCCATAGGTTTAACGAGAATAATCTGATAGTATAATAGCGCAGAAACGCTGATTGGCGTGTACATTGCGCCATGATTCTCGTTTTGTGCTGTTTTTTCTGGTATTAGCTCGGATTCATCATATAGCTCTATCAAACATTCGCCAAAAAACTGATTGTTTCGCAGGATTTGTCTACTTGTTTTTCTTGACAACATATAGAGGTGTTTGCATAATATGTTCGTAGCTAAAGCATATATCCTTTCGGAGGCGTCTAAATGAGCATAGTTAAGTGCCCCAGGTGCGACATTAACTTCATACGTGAAGAGGAGCAGTTTTGCTCCATTTGTAAAAGAGAGATGAAAGGCGAGATGCCCAAAGAAGATGGACCCGAGATGTGCATAGAGTGTGGTGAACACCCTGCAGTTTTCGGCGAAGATCTTTGCATTCACTGCCTTAAAGAGCGCAAGGAGGCAGACGATGCCATCGAGGATGACGACGATGATCTTATTGCCGATGAAATGTCCGATGACGACGATGATGTCGGCATGGACGAGTTAGATATCGTTCCTCTTCAGCCCGAGGACATACCCGAAGACGAGCGCGAAGAGATACACAAAGAACTCGGGTTTGACGATGAACCCGAATACGAAGAAGAGGAAGACATAGAAGCCCTTGACGAAGAATTGGATTTGGTTTAGGGCATTATGAAAATATTTGCGATAGGCGATTTGCACCTTTCTCTCTCCCGGCCAAAGCCGATGGATGTTTTTGGCACCCACTGGAGTGACCACTGGTCTCGCATACGCGAAAACTGGGTGAAGGCTGGAATAACGAACGAGGATGGAGTACTTATCCCGGGTGATATCAGTTGGGCGATGAATCTTTCCGAAGCGACCGAGGATATTTCCTCCATAGGCGCGCTCCCCGGCAAAAAGCTGATGATTCGCGGAAACCACGATTATTGGTGGAGCTCACTTTCCAAAGTGCGCTCCATTCTTGCGGAGGGCACATTTGCAATCCAGAATGATGCACTGCGCTTTCCGGGCATCGTAATCTGCGGAAGTCGCGGGTGGACATGTCCAGGCACTCCAGGTTTCTCCCAAGAGGATAACAAGCTGTACCTTCGAGAACTATTGCGGCTTGAACTATCACTAAAAGAGGCAAAAAAGCTCCAGACCGAAGGCGATGCGCTCATAGCTATGATGCACTTCCCTCCATTCAACGAACAAAGAGAGCCTTCGGGGTTCACCGAGTTGTTCAGAATGTTTGAGGTCGATCATGTCGTTTACGGTCACCTGCACGGAAGAAGCTGCCGCAACGCATTTGAGGGTGTTTCAAGCGGAGTGGAATACACTCTGGCATCCTGCGATCACCTCGGCTTCTCACCCAAGCTGATAACCGAAGTATAAAAACATAGCTTATAGCTGTTTAACAAGCCCCTTTCCGGGGGCTTTCAGCCTGTCAAAGAAAAGGAGTTTTCACGCAAGCGAGAGCTCCTTTTTCCAT
>CALNBC010000313.1 GCA_937874755.1 uncultured Clostridia bacterium | reverse complement strand
CCCCTCCCCTATAGCTACGGCGACCATCGCGCCCATTGATCAAGAACGGGAGTCATCAGAATACGACCGCTACCAGATGGATATTCGCGTGGATACCCAAAACAACGAGCTAACCTGCGTTCAGCAGGTGGCGTGGGTCAACCGCACAGGCGGCGAAACGAGCGAAGCGGTGCTGCGCATGTACCCCAATTCCCTTACCCACGAGGACGAATCCCCCGTCGAGGGGTTTTCCAAGGTTTTCCCCAATGGAGCGGACACAAATGGGCTGGAAATCACCCGCGTGCTGGCGGACGGCAAAATCGTCGCCTGGACGGTAGACGGCAAGCTAGAGACGACGCTGCGCGTACCCTTCGAGGAACCCCTTGAGGAGGGAGATACTACTGACATCACAATAAGCTGGAGTTTAAAGCTGCCCAAGGGCTTTTACCCCCTCAGCTACAGCGCGACGGGCATCCAGGCGGCGTGGTTTTACCCAATTTCCGCGGTCACTGTAGACGGCAAGTGGTCGCTGACCAACGTCGCAGAATCGGGCGAGTATCCCTGGTTTTATCCCGCCGCAGACTACGAGGTCGTAATTCGCGTTGTGGGGGACTACGAACTGTGCTCCACAGGAAAGGTGGAGAATACCTCAAATAGCGAAGCGGAGACCATTTATTCAATATCAGCGCAGGCGGCGCGGGATTTTGCCTTCTGTGTGACCGGGCACGAAAAATCCTCCACAAAGACCACAGCGAGCGGTGTCAATGTCATCGCCCGGGCGCAGTACAACGACCGTTCCCGGGAACTTGCGGAGTACGCAACAAAGCTCATCGAATTTTACGAGGGCTACCTCGGTTCCTTCCCCGGGGAGGAGCTCGAGCTTGTGCAGGTTACGCTGACGGGCGAACCCTCCGTCCACGCGGGGCTGGTCATGGTGGATACCGCGCTTTTTTCCGGAAAGCAGGCGAAGCTGGATTCCGAAATCGCCTTCGCTGTTGCCCGTCAATGGCTGGGCTGCTCTGTCGGTGCGGGCTTTGCGGACGATAGGGATCTACTATTGCCCCTTGCGCGCTACATGGCGTACCTTTACCTCGACCAGACAAACAGCGAATCGGCGGACACAGCTCTTTCCTATTCGGGCGCGGAAACCATGAACGGGCTTAGAACTTCGGCGGGAACTTCGCGGTTTGACCCCGCGCTGCTCGCGTTGTGCGAGGACTATGCAGGTAAAAAGTGTTCCGTTGAGGAATTCGCCGCGCTTTGCGGCGACAGTGAATCCGAAGTGAAAACTGCCCTCGGAAGATAACTATATTAGTAGCTTTTAAGGCGACCCATGGACAATAAAACCCTTCAGTCTGCCCGTCGGGCGGAGGCCGAAAGAATCGAGAACGAAAAGACTAAAAGGCAGGCAAAGCGCCGCAAGATGCTGGGAATTTTTGCGGGGCTGCTGGTGTTTGTTTCGTGTTGCCTTATCACATTTATGGTGCTGCAAAACGGGCTCTTCGCCTCCGCCGCGCAGGACAAGCCTCCTTCTGGACGCTTAGCTCATTCGAACTTTCCGGTGAGCTTTCGAATGAGCTTCCGAGCGAATTGTCTGAAGAAACGACGCACCAAGTGTTGTCCGTCGACCTTGTGGACGGGCATTACACAACGGTTACCCTAAGCGATGGTTCCATAGCCACACTTGAGGATTACGAGTCGGAATACGTCCAGTTCGGGCTGGGCGACGCGCTGATTATGCCCACAGGAGTCATAGACGAGACGGGGAACGACGTTTCCGCACTGGTGGATTCGCCGGATTATGCACCTTTGGAGGAAGTACCGGCAACCCCTACCCCCCTACCCCTTCCCGAAGAATACGAACGTGAGACGGCCGCGTTTTCCCCCGCGGCTTCGGGCGAAGGCGAGTTCGCCGCACTTTCGGTGGATGACGTAATAGTCTGCTTCCTCGCGTCCAAAGCGGATTACGATTGGGTGATAGAAAAATTGCTCAACGGATGCGGCAGTTCACAGGACGCAAAGGTCACTGAAAAAGGCATTGTGGAGAATATCTGCGCCTACCTTCAGGCGGACGAGCCCTCGGACATATACACCAAAGAGGAAGCCTACCTCCTGCTGGCGGAGAGCGTGACCCTTCGCTGGGTTGAAACCGCCATATCCACCGAAAAGGTTGAGCCTTCCGCCCTCTATCAGGACGATGTGACGCTGGAAAAGGGAAAGACCAAGGTGCTTTCCGAAGGCAAGAGCGGCAAGGTGAAAAACACCTACGAAAAGGTATACGAGGGGGGCAAACTCGTGGAAAAGGAGCTGGTCGCCCAAAAAGTAGTTACCGAGGCGGAACCGAGCATTGTGCTTCGCGGAACCAAAGCGGTTTCCTCCTCCCCTACTACCCAAGCGGCGCCCACCACCAAGGAACCCGCTTCGGGCACGGGTGGCTACTGGTCGGGCACATCCATCGGCAAGGGTGTGGACTACCCGAACATCGACACGTCACAGAGCCGCCCCGAAAGGGGTCAGGGTATAATGGGACCGAGCACAGGCGGACTTTCCTTCGCTTGGCCGACGGACAGGAAGCACATAAGCTCGAACTTTGGCTGGCGCTACGGGCGCATGCATTACGGGTCGGACATATTCGACGACCGCAATTCCCCGGTATACGCTTCCGAAAGCGGCACTGTTTCGAGCTATACCGGCACTCACAGCGGATACGGATTGATAATCGAGCTAACCCATTCAAACGGCTATACGACGCGCTACGCTCACCTGGAATCGATGGCGGTCTCCCCGGGGGACAGGGTCTCAAAAGGGCAGCTTATCGGATTTATGGGCAATTCTGGAACCGTCGCCTCCGAGCCCCACTGCCACTTCGAAATACGGTGTGACGGAGTGCCCTACAACCCAGAGTTTTATCTGCCGTAATTGATTGGAATGGAGTCTGAAACGGCAGCAAGCTACGCTTTACATTGCGATGCATTGAATTTCGGCAACTGATATGAACCAAAAACAAACCTCTTGCAATTCCTCGCAAGAGGTTTGTTTTATGCTTTAATAACGATTAGACATAGCAACGCAAAGCAAAGAGCGCACGACTAAACACAATGGCGTTTGTATACTAGGCATGAGTTAACGCCTTTGCCTGCGCATGAGCTGGCAGTCCCAGTAGTCGTAATGCCCGTTGTACGCCTCCACGACGGCGATGAGCCTGTCCGTCCAACCGTCGAGGGAGCGCTTGTCTATCGAGCCTACGTGGCGCACGCACACCCCGTGGGGGTATTCACCGTCGGGATTGTAAAAAGGGTCTCCCAGGGCAAATCCGGCTTTCCTAGCGCTTTCCTGAAAGCCTATGCGGGAAAGCTCGTCCATGAAGGAGCAGTAGTGATTTATTCGCCTCGGGGCGTGAATGTCGTCCCCGTAACGTACCATCATTTCGATCTGCTCGCCGTTGTTGACGGTTTGCAGATTCGCCGCAGTGGGATAGGCTTCCTTCCTGAACACCTGCCATTGGGAGTCCGCCCTCGTTTCGTATTCCGTAACCAATGCGCGCTTCTTTTCGCATACGGCCGAGAGCACTAAAAGGGCGGGCTCGTCCGATCCGTAGCAGAAGAATTCCATCACGTTGCCCCAACTGCGCACGGCGACGATGCGGCATTGTACCTTCTGGGCAGTGCGAATCAGTTTTTTATAAACCCTCTCCATCATCGCCGATTGAAAAGGGGTCAAGAGATCCAACGAGTAGTTCTTCCTAGGCTGTATGCGAAGCAGCATTAAAACGGGAAGCGCGGCGCGCTCCTTTTTAGATGTATTTCGCATGTCCACCCGCATCAGCGCGGTCTTGCCCTCGTAGGTGGTGTCGTATACCAGCCATTGCTTGTTGGCTTTTTCCATTTGGTGCCCTCTATGCATAGTGATGGAACTATTATAACACGCATTTCTCTTCGTGTCAGGCGGGTATGCTCTGGCGATGCCAACAGTGCCGCGATTTAAGCGCGAAAAATACCCCTGCGGTCAACGGAGCGTTATTGGAAGGGAATAATGCGGGGGCGGCTCTAAAAACCCGTTAAAAGGCGAAGAAAGGCTTTTGATTTGGGGCGAAATGGTGTATAATAAACATAGGAAGAAACTCCGCGGCTTGCGGGCGTTTTTTACGTACGAGTAAATTGCCAGAAAAGACGCAAATCGGCCGCATTCAGGGCTTATTGCCCCATCAAGATTCCCGAAAGGACCAACTTATGCAAGATAAATTTGAAAACGAAAACGATATAGAAAAAACCGACATTCTGGAGGAGGCGATTGCACACATCGCAACCTCCCACGTCGCCCCCGATTCTTCGGTCACCGCTTCCGCCGACTCGCATTATGACGCTTCGGACATTCAGGTACTTGAAGGGCTGCAGCCCGTTCGGGTACGGCCGGGTATGTATATCGGATCGACGGACTCTAGGGGGCTGCACCACCTCGTTATCGAAGTTGTGGACAACTCGATAGACGAGGCTCTCGCCGGTTATTGCGACGATATACGCATCCGCATCCGCGATGACGGGGCGATTTCCGTGCGGGACAACGGTCGAGGCATCCCGGTGGACATTCACCCCGCCACAGGCTTATCCGCGCTCGAAATCGCGCTCACCAAGCTTCATGCGGGCGGCAAATTCGGAGGCGAGGGG
>CALNBC010000312.1 GCA_937874755.1 uncultured Clostridia bacterium | reverse complement strand
CGCCGCGTATCCGCAGGTTTTGCCGAACGGTGAGCAAATTATCCAACAGGTTGTCCTGGAATACGACGCCTATGGCGTAGCGGATAGCATTGTCGTCTTCGCCGAGTACATTGCCGTCGATGGTCGCCGAGCCTTTGTCAGGCTTCAAAAAGGTGCAGATGATGTCGATTGTGGTGGATTTCCCCGCGCCGTTGGGCCCGAGGAAGGCGAAGAGCTTGCCGCTTTCGACGTAAAAGTCCAGCCCTTTGACCGCATGCACGTTCCCGTAGGATTTGTGCAGGTTAGAAACCTCGATGATTTTGTTCAACAAACAGCCCTCCAACTATTTCCGGAATTGGGACAATTTATTATATATCGCCCGTGTATTGCAATCAATCGGTATTGTTATTCTATACACTAACTTTACAAATCTACACAAATTGCACAGCAGGTTTATTTACGGTTGTTGATACCTGTACGTTGCTAATTCAAAGACAATTTATATATAGTATTTCAGTAAGATAACAGTGGGAATTGCGACGTGTTTAGAAGATACGTTGCGAAGGAGCGCCTCTATGAGCGTCATCCAAGAGGATATTTGCTGATTTAATCGGCGCGCTAAATTAGACTGAAATGGATAACTGCAATGTAAGTCAAGCAAAAGCGACAGAGTGACTACACGCACTCTGCCGCTTTTTTGTTAGTTGGCTTTGTTGGGTTTAATGTGGTTTATTTTACTGGTGGTGACTTACAAAGCGCTCGGGGAACTGCTTTACTATGCCTATTGTCATCATATCCGCCATTTCGAGTGCCTGCCGCTCAACCACGTCAAAAATTCTGACGCCCCCCGTAAAATCCTGTGTCAGGATATTGGTGACTTCCACCTTTAGCAGGTCTAGATGTTCGCGCATCATTCTGCGCCATTCCCGCACCGACCAGCACGGGTTTATACTGCCGAGAAAAGCGGCAATCTGATCCGCGTTTGCGTACCAGCGCCTTTCGGCATCGGCGGCTGCGGCGTTGTCGCCTGCTTTTGCCGCGTTGACGAGCTCGGCGGCGATAGTGAGGTGCTCAGTCAACAGCACGTTGAATTGTGCGGCGTTATCTTCACCGTAAAAGGGTTTCAATGCCGCTTCAAAATCCTTGGGATTGCGCAGCAGGCGATTGGTGACAAACTCTAAGTCCGGCAAATTAAAGACATCGCTTAGAACGAAAAATCTCGTCCAATAAACGTGTTGTGACCACAGCTGCCGCATTTGGTTGCTCAGACTAAGTTCCGCCATGCTTATGCACTTGGGCTCTGGCTTGTCGGGCGTCGGGCAGGGGGAGGCAATCGGGATGAGTATCACCTGCCCTATGCGCAGGTTGTTTGGATTGAGTCCGGGATTCAACTGGAGGATAGCCTGTACGGTCGTTTGAAAATACTCCGCGATCATTTGCAGAGTATCTCCGCGACGAATGCGATACGGTCGCACATTGGGGCGAGGGGGCATAATATCACTGCCTTTCCAATAGAATATTTCGCTGTTGTAAGATATGTCTTACCCTGCGAAATGTTCTGTGATTGGCAATTCACGCTGACGCAGACCCGCTTTTTATTCCGGCAGCTTGCTATAAATAATAGATGATCCGCTTCAAGATTTGGAGAGCTTATTTAAAGTTGAAATGACCCTGGATAGAAAAAGACCTTATGACAGTGCTTTTAGCAGAAAAAATCTGATACCGCAGAAAGATACATTGTACCAATCTGCGGTATCAGATTTGGTGCGCGTGGCGGGATTCGAACCCGCAAGGTTTCCCCGACGGATTTTAAGTCCGTTGTGTATGCCGTTCCACCACACGCGCAGCAAAATAAGTATGCCATAATGAGCGTTTTTTTACAAGCGATTCTGGTCTTGCGGAACACCCGTTGATAGAACGCCCTTGAAGGCGGTCTTCGCTCGCCTTCGCCCCTTCCGAAATATCCCTTAGGGCTTTGCTTCCCGCATTTATCAGAATTCACTTACCTAATAGTCGAAGCTCTTTTCGGGTTAGTCCCTGTAATCTCGGCATTCTTTCGGTAGACAGTTCCTGCACTTTCGCGGCACCCTCAATCTGCGCTCTACGCCGCATTGCAACGCGTCACTCGGCACTTCCGTAAATCAGCGGCGGGAGCGCCTTCGGCGGTTCTTTGGCGATGGTTATCGCATTTTCCAGAAGCTGCATGGCGGCTTGTGCCTTGGCTTCGTCGTTCGAGTAGACGGTTGCAATTGCACTGCCCTCCTCTACCCTGTCCCCCAGTTGAACTCCAAAAACGATGCCCACCGCGGGGTCGATGGAATCGGTCTTTTTGCTCCTGCCCGCGCCTAGCAGCAGCGAGGCTTCGCCTATGAGCAATGTATCCATAGAGTCGATATACCCTCCCTGCTTCGCCACGAAGGGAAGTGTTAGCTTTGCGGTGAGCAGCTCGTCGGGCGCGTCGCAGCATCTCCCGTCGCCGTCGAGGGCGATGAGCAGCTGGCGAAGCTTATTAAGCCCTGCCCCGCTGTTTTTGGCATTGAGCAACAGAGTGCGGGCTTCCTGGGCGGTTTTGGCGGCTCCGCCCAGCATGAGCATCCTCTCGCCCAGGGCGAAGGTGACCTTCATTAAGTTGCTATCCTCGGGTATCTCACCGCGCAGGGCGAGTATGGCTTCCCTAAGCTCCAACGCGTTGCCTACAGCGTGGCCTAAAGGCTGGCTCATGTCCGTTATCAGCGCGTGGGTGCTCCGCCCGGCGCAATCACCGATATCCACCATTAGTCGGGCGAGCTCCAGCGCCTGCTTGGGGTTCTTCATGAATGCGCCCGAGCCCGTCTTGACGTCCAGCACGATGGCGTCGCTGCCCGCGGCGAGCTTCTTGCTCATTATGCTGGAGGCGATGAGCGGTACGCTGTCCACCGTACCGGTGACATCGCGCAGGGAGTATAGTATCTTGTCTGCCGGAACTAGGTTTTGCGATTGCCCTATTACCGCAATTCCCGTTTCTTTTACAGTTTTGATGAAAGTTTCGATATCCAAGTCCACGCGTACGCCCTTGGCGGACTCTAGTTTGTCCAAAGTGCCGCCCGTATGCCCCAGACCCCGCCCGCTCATCTTGGCGACGGGTACACCGCAAGCCGCGACCAGGGGCGCGAGTATCAGCGTAGTCGTGTCGCCGACGCCGCCCGTAGAATGCTTGTCGACCTTGATGCCCGGTATGGCCGAAAGATCCACAACCTCCCCCGAATGCTCCATGGCGAGGGTGAGTTCTACCGTTTCCTCCCTGGTCATCCCCTGGAAGCATATCGCCATGAGCAACGCAGCGAGCTGGTAATCGGGAACCTCGCCGCTCACGCAACCCCAAACAATAAAGCGGATTTCCTCCGCAGTAAGCTCTTCGCCGTATTTCTTTTTTAGTATGATGTCCGTTGCGCGCATTTTGCACCTGCCCTCGAATCGTTCAGCCTATGCCCGCCGTTTGATGCAATTTATGGTTAGCCTTTTTAGCGGCGCGGCAGCTGCTTCTTTTGCTGAACTGTTATTTGATTAGTATACCACTCCAAGCCCATAAAACCAACATTGAGTTCCGAGAGCATCGGGAATACTAATAACTTTGACATTTGCATTCATTTTAGTATTATAGTAGTAAACTCTAATAGTATGAGGATATAATTTTGAAGCTTCATCCCAAAGTTGCGGAGTTGAAGGGCGCGGTCACCGCCTTTCGCCGCGACCTGCATAAAATACCAGAGACAGGTTACAACGAACGCTACACCCAGAGCTATATAATGAAAGCGCTAGCTTCCCTCGCGCCGGACAGCATTCAGACCATCGCGGACACAGGCATCAAGACCGTCTTCTTCGCTCCTGGCGAGGCGAAGCACACCACCGCCTTTCGGGCGGATATAGACGCCCTCGCCATCGCGGAGCAAACGGGCGTGGAATTCGCTTCCTGCCGCGAAGGCTTCATGCACGCCTGCGGTCACGACGGTCACGCCGCCGCGCTGTTGACCTTCGCAAAGCTCGTGGCGGACAACCGCGCCGAGCTGACTGAAAATATAGTCCTTTTGTTCCAGCCCGCCGAGGAGCACATAGGCGGCGCGGCGCGCATGGTAGCTGAAGGCGCGCTCGAGAATCCCAAGGTCGACCGCATATTCGGCATGCACGTTTGGCCGGATGTGCCCTCGGGCATGATAGGAATTCGCGAGGGCCCCATGATGGCGCAGACCTGCGAGTTTGACATAATAGTCAACGGCAAAAGCGCACACGGCGCTTCCCCCCACGAAGG
>CALNBC010000311.1 GCA_937874755.1 uncultured Clostridia bacterium | reverse complement strand
AGGTGATGCCTTGGCTGTCCATCAATGTGCCAACTTCTTCTTTCGTGCTGGAATAGTCGTATATCCCTATGACTTTGAAGCCCTTGTCCGCATAATCGACGGAAAGCTGCTGCAGGTCGGGCAATTCACCCACGCAAGGGCCGCACCAAGTCGCCCACAGATTCACCATGGTCAGCTTTGCTTCTAAGAATGTGGAATTGTCTATCGGATTGCCGTTTATATCGGTGGTGTCAAACACGGGGAAATCGGTGCGCTCGAAGGTGTGCTCATCCGCCTCGCCTTCGGCGCTCGGCGTTGGAGTCGCTTCTGTTTCGGGTACGGCGGTGCTTTCCTGCGGCGGGACGGGGGTCGCCGTTTGCTCTACGGGAGCCTCATCAGTGCAACCTACGAGCAGCAGTATCGCAACAACCGCAAGAATAAACGCAATCGTTCTGGCTGATTTATTCATGGTATCCCCTTTCGTTATGGCGATTTGGTGTATTAAGTTCGGCGTGGTTAACTATAACATATATGCCCCTGGCACACAATATATTCGATTGAATCTTACACAGTAACAGTGCCCGCTCCTTCTATTCGGGAACGGGCGCTCTTTTCTGTTTTTGATGGCGATTAGCAGTCGTACGCCTTGGTGTCTATCTCGTCCTGCAGCTTGGCCATGAAGTCCTCGAGGGTCATGATGCCAATGTCTCCGTCCTTCCTAGAGCGCACCGAAACAGTTCCGTCCTCGGCTTCCTTGTCGCCTATTACTAGCATATAAGGTACTTTTTCCAGCTGCGCCTGACGAATCTTGTAGCCTATCTTTTCGGAGCGGTCGTCCACCTCGACGCGCATTCCCACAGCAGACATGACACCCGCTATCTGGTTGGCGACGTCGTGGGTGCGGTCGGTGATGGGCAGTATCTTTGCATGGACGGGTGCGAGCCATGCCGGAAACGCGCCCGCGAAATGCTCGGTCAGTATGCCTATGAACCGCTCTATGGAGCCGAACGCCACGCGATGAATCATGATGGGGCAATGCTTCTCGCCATCCGCACCAGTGTAGGTCAGTTCGAACCTTTCGGGCATCTGGTAGTCGAGCTGCACCGTACCGCACTGCCATGTGCGACCTATGGAGTCCTCGAGGTGGAAGTCTATCTTCGGGCCGTAAAAAGCGCCGTCCCCCGGATTGATTACATAGGGCATCCCCTTGGCTTCGAGAACGGATTTGAGCGCGTTCTCGCTTGTTTCGCGCATCTCCTCGGTGCCGATGAAGTTCTCCGGGCAGGTGGAAAGCTCGACGTGGTACTTGAAGCCGAACGCCTTGTAGACGGTGTCTATGAGGTCGATGACACCTGCGATTTCTGAAGGAATCTGCTCCTCGGTCATGAACAGGTGGGCATCGTCCTGTGTGAAGCAGCGCACGCGCATCAGCCCGTGCAGCGCGCCCGATAGCTCGTGCCTGTGCACCAGCCCAAGCTCGCCCATGCGCAAGGGCAGGTCTTTGTACGACCACTGGCGGCGCTTGTACGCCAGCATACCGCCCGGGCAGTTCATGGGCTTAATCGCGTAATCCTCACCGTCTATCTTGGTGAAGTACATGTTGTTCTTATAATGGTCCCAGTGACCGCTCCTGTGCCAAAGCTCCTCATTGAGTATCATAGGGGTCTTGATTTCCTGGTAGCCCCTTTCGCGGTGCAATTGACGCCAGTAGCTTTCCAGCTCGTTCCTGATTACCATGCCCTTTGGGAAGAAGAACGGGAATCCGGGACCTTCGTCCATAATAGAGTACAGGTCCAGTTCACGACCCAGCTTCCTGTGGTCGCGCTTTTTAGCTTCCTCAAGCCTGTTCAGGTAGTCGGTCAGCTCTTCCTTTGTGGGGAATACTGTGGCGTATACGCGCTGGAGCATCTTGTTTTTTTCGTCGCCCCGCCAATAAGCGCCTGCGACGCTCATCAGCTTGAAGTGCTTGACCTTGTTGGTCGAGCCGACGTGCGGCCCCGCGCAAAGATCTACGAATTCACCCTGCTTGTAAAAGGAAATGTGGGCGTCCTCGGGCAAATCCTCTATGAGCTCTACCTTATAGGGCTCGTTCAGCTCTTTGACGTAGGCGAGCGCTTCGTCCCTCGGGAGCTCGAACCGCTCGACGCGGTGGTTTTCCTTCGAGATTTTGGCCATTTCCTTCTCTATCGCGGGGAAATCCTCCTCGGTGAAGACATGGCTGGAATCGAGGTCGTAATAGAACCCATTGTCTATCGCGGGGCCTATGGCGAACTTTGTGTCCGGGTACAGGCGCTTTATAGCTTGCGCCATGACGTGGCTGGCGGTGTGGCGCAGTGTCTTTTTGCCCCCGTCGTCATCGAACGTCCAAACGTCGACCACGGCATCGTGGTCCACAGGCTGATAAAGCCCGGTGAGTTTGCCGTCCACCGAAGCGGAAAGGCAGGATTTGTACAGCGTCATATCCGCAGCCTTCGCCATATCGATAGGCAGCATCCCCTTCTCGAATTCCATTTCGGTTCCGTTAAATACTACTTTCATATTATCCTCCGTCATTGTGTTGCTAAAATAAATGCCCCCAACGCCATATGGCGTTGGGGGACGAATAATCAATATCCGCGGTTCCACCCCGCTTGAACCGGAAACCCGGCTCCGCTTAAAGGATTTGTAACCCTTCCACGGGTTCGCGGTCGGAGGCTGGTACTCGTGCTTCGCATCGGACACCGCGCTTTCAGCCAATGGCTGCGGCTCTCTTTTTTCCGGTTTGGGCGAAGACGGCTTCCCCATCATTCCGCAATAAGTATTTATAATGTGATTATATTCCCGCTTTTAAGCGTTGTCAATCACTTATGGGAGGCATTCTGCACAAAAACAAACGAGCCTGCCGTTGACCATGCGGCAGACTCGCTGTATAGCTTTCCCCTTCTCCGGGCTATACCCGATTCCCTCAAAAAATTAATTGACACTGCCGAAGCCCTTGGCATGGGCTCCGGCAGCACTTGACCTTTGGGTTAGTCCTTGAGCCAGCCGGTCTGACGCTCGAGGGCATTGCTGTACCTCTTGAGGTTCGCAGCGCGCACTTCGGGGGTCATCTGGGGGTGGAACACCCTGTCGTATATCAGGGGGTCGGGCAGATTGTCGAGGGTGTAAATCCCTGCGCCGAGGGCGGCCATTTCAGCACAGCCCAGCGCCGTAGCCTCTGCGCTATCCGGACGGGAGACGTCGCAATCTATGTAGTCGGCGAACATCTGGGCGAGCACGTTGTTCTGGGATGCGCCGCCGTCGATCTTAATCTCCTTCATCGTGACGTTCATACCCGTTTCAATGGCTTCCATTATATCCGCCAGACCAAATGCGATGCCTTCGAGCGTTGCGCGGACGATATGCGCCTTTGTGGTTCCGCGGGTGATACCGAAAATCGTGCCGCGGGAATAGGGGTCGTACCTGGGGCAGTACTGCCCGGCGAGGTTTATTACGAAATACACGCCGTTAGTGTCGGTCACGCTGGCGGCAAGCGCTTCGGTTTCGGCAGAAGTTGCAATTATTCCCAAGCCGTCGCGCAGCCACTGAATCGCAGAGCCTGTCACCGAAATCATGCCTTCAACCATGTACGTGCGCTCGCCTTTGAGGGTCCAAGCGACATGGTGCCCAATCCCGTAGGAGGAATTGCGAACTCTTTGCCTATGTTTATGTCCATAAACGTGCCTGTGCCGTTTGTGCACTTGGCTGTGCCCGCAACGCGGCAGTTCTGGGCAAACAGCGAGCTCTGCTGGTCTGCTATCGCGCAGGTGATGGGAATAGGTGCACCGAACACCGTTGTTTCGCCGTAATCCGCGTCTTCGTCGCAAATCTTGGGCAGTATGTTAAGCGGAATTCCGTATTCGGTGAACAGCGGTTCGCACCAGCGGTTGTACTTCATGTCGAAGCAGCCGCAAGCGGATGCGTTGGACGAGGAGATCGCGTGCACCTTGCCGCCCGTAAGCTTCCAAATCAGCCATGAATCGACGGTACCGACGATATAGTCACCGGAATTGATGGCAGCGGCGGTCTCGGGTTCATTATCCAGGAACCATTTCAGGATATTGTTCATGGTGACTGCGCTACTGCCAACTCCTACCAGGGGTTTGAATTCTGCGTCGTAACGCTTCATGTCGATGTTGCTTACGATTTTTGCGGCTCTGGTGTCCTGCCAAACGGTGCCGCGACGGAAGGGCTTGCCTGTGTGCTTGTTCCAAATCCCATAGGTGCATCGCTGGTTGGTGATACCTATGCAGGCGATGTCTTCGGCTTTTAAGTCGATCTTGCTCATCGCTTTCTCGCACATGTCGATGGATTTTTCGTAAATCTCTTCGAAATCGTGCTCGACCATGTTCTCGGCGGGGGTATACTGGGTGAACTCAGTGTAGCTTACGCTGACGATTTTCAGATTCTTGTCGAATATCAGCGCACGGGTTCCGGTGGTGCCTTCGTCGATAACGAGGATGTAGTTTCTCATGATGCTCTCCTTCTTCTCGTTCGATTTTTTGTACAACGATGATATTTGCCGGGCGCAAACTCTGCGCCAATGGTAAACTGTTAAATTCGTTAGCATTCAGTTGTTATTTTTAATTCAGGGATACACGAAAATATTTTATGCGGTATAAGTATGACAACTTGCGCTGCAAGGCTTGCACAATCGCCATTTAATCGGTCCGTGGATGCGTGAGTACTCTGCAAGTTTTGGAAATTGAATCGTAAAAATCGGGCGTTTCGAAAATGGAATGCGCACAAGTACGGAATAGTTTGAATATCAGGCGTCTCGCACCCCCGAACAGCGAACTGTTCGGGGTATGCGGTGGAGAAACGCCATGCAAGTGGTCGGGATGACTATTTTTCCAGCGGCAGGAGGCAGCCGGGATTCATGATTCCCTTGGGGTCAAAGGCATCTTTGAGTGTGCGCAACAGGGGGTAAGATGTGCCGAGCTCTTCTTTTATCCTGAGCACGCGCGCCTTGCCTACGCCGTGGTGGTGGACTATGGTCGCTGAGGGGTACTTGAGCACGACATCGCATACCGCGTCCATGACAGCCCAGTATTCCAAATCTGCATTCGCGACATCATTGATCTTGATGTTGTAAACGAAGTAGATGTTGGTGCCGTTGATGTAGCTGTGGGAAACGTGACCGCCAAACATGGTAAGATTGGGAACCTTGTTAGGGACGTATTCCATAGCGTCGGTATAGATTTTTCCAATGTCTTCCCAGTTTGCGCAGATTTCCATAGTAGCATAAGCTATGCCGGTTTCGCGGTAGTGCTTGGCTTCCATTTCGGAGCCGGTTATGTCGCAAAGGTCATTCCTGTGAATGAACCAGTGGTCGACCGCCTTGGTGCCTATGTCTTCTGCGCCGTTATCCATGCAGATTTTGTGTATGGCTGCGCCGTTTGCGGCGGCAATTTCGCCTGGACCCTCGCAGGAGAAGAACATGAAGGCTTCCTCGTCCTTGAGCTTGACCGAGCCGTAGTTGTGGTCGACGTCCGCCTTGTCGTACAGGCGCACTACTGAAGGCTTATAGCCCTTGACCATGATTTCGCGGACGGTTGCCATTCCCTCGTCAAAACTCTTGACGATGTATCCGTTCCGCCACATTTCGTCGGGGTAGTAGGAGAACAGCTTTACGGTAACTTCGGTCATAAACGCGATTGTGCCTTCTGCGCCAATCACAATATGCCTGAGGTCGGGACCTGCTGCGCGGCGGGGCACAGGGCGAATGCGGAAAACCTCGCCGTTGGGGAGCACGCCTTCCATGCCGCAGACCAAGTCTTCGATGCTGCCGTAATAGGTGGAAAACTGACCTGTGGAGCGGGTTGCAACCAAGCCGCCCATGTACGCCATAGGCTGAGACTGGGGGCTGTGACCAGTGGTCAGATTGAGCTCGTTCGCCTTGGCTTCCAGCACTGCCAGGGGCACGCCGCACTGGGCGGTTGCCACCATGTTCACCGGGTCGATGCTGATTATCTCGTTCATGGGCGAGCCGTCGAGTATGACCGTGCGGTCGTCGATTACCTTGAGCTGACCTTCGGAGCTGCTGGCGCCTGTGCGGATGATGACGTGTATGTCGTTCTCGTTGCAGTAGGCGAGAACCTTCGAAGCCATCTCGGTGCTGGCGATTTTGACGTAGCAAAGCGGCATGAAAGCCGGCTTATAAGTGCCGTGTGCCTTCTGGAAAGCGCTCAACATGACGGGGTCGAGCGAGAGTATGGTTTCCTCGTTGGTAATGACATTCTCGGCGCCGACTATGGCTGTGATCGCATTGGCGGTATTCTCTTTAAGTGACATGATTTCCTCCGATTATGTAGTTAATGGTATTCCAAAACTTTAGTTGCTTTCAAAACTGAACCCTAGCCGTTTGGCAGAGATCAGAAGTAACGCGTTTTCTTGGTTCCCTTCAGCGCAAGCGCTTGTATGCTTGCCGCTTTTTCGACATCCACATTCTTTGAAATGAGCTTCTCGATGCCGTAGTTGTCTTTGTTGACAAATATCGCCGGCGTGGTGACTTCTGCGTCCAGCCCCAAGTGGCTCAGGCTTACACCTTCGCCTGTGATTATGTCGCTCCTTTGGACTATTGCATCCACCTCTTTGGATATAAATCTGTTAATGCAGTCGTGATAGTTGCCGCTTACGCGCTCAACGTCCATCCCCTCGCATACAAGGTCTGTGAAGTAGCTATGCTCAATGGCTGCATCGTATTCAGCAATCTTCATGCCCGGCTTGAGTTCGCACTCGTTCGGGTCGGAGAAGTAAAGCTTATATGGTTCGCAGTATTTGCAGCCCGTAAGTTCGACGGCG
>CALNBC010000310.1 GCA_937874755.1 uncultured Clostridia bacterium | reverse complement strand
AGTACATTTCGAATATTAGATTTATTTGAATGCCCAGCTCTGGGAGCAGCCGCCGTAATCGGGATAGGAAATACCGCCGGCAAATAAAGCACCCTCGGAGTTCTGACCCACGGCATAGAGATTCTTGATGGAGGAGAGAAGTTTCCGCATGCTAACACCTCGCTTTTAGTTGATTTGTCTGACACTTTTCAAAAAGTGTCAGACATCAGTACTTCTGCGGACAACCCGGTCTTTTTGGAAGTTGTAATTAATCCATTAGATAATAAAATTAGGGGTGTAAAAAGCCTAAATTGCTTAAAAAAGCACTTTATTCAAGTGGAGTGAATGGTTATAAAAAAACGAAAGAAAGGTGAGCCTAAATGATTATTAGTAGAAGGGATTTTTTGAAGAATGCGGCGATTGGGACCGCAGGAATTGCGTTGCTAGGCAGTCTCCCCGGATGCTCCGAAAATACCCAAGTTCCGGCGGAAACTACAGTAACGAAAAGCGATGTGCCGGATGTGCCGATAGAAACCCTTGAGTCGGACATCGTCGTTGTCGGTTCCGGCATGGGGGGTATGGCTGCCTCCATTAGTGCGGCGGAGAAAGGAGCGCACGTCATACTACTTGAAAAAGCGGGCATTCTTGGCGGCGGCACCAATCACGCGGAGGTTATGTTTGGTTATGGAAGCCGTTTTTCGAAAGAGATGGGCATAGAATATACCAAATTCGAGATTCTGAAAAACGAATTCGAGTTCCACAATTACTATGTCGACACTACACTCTGGGAGCGTATTGTGGATGTGTCCGGTGATTGCATCGACTGGTTTCTCGATAAAGTTGAACCTCATGGTGGCGGCTTTTTTGCTTTGTTAGGTAATGAAGGGGGCTTAAAGGTGGCTCATGCTTTTAAGCCCACTCAAGTCAGCACAAAAGGTCTCGGACAAATTGTTATAATGGAAGAAATCGCTAGAGACCTCGGCGTTCAAATTTATACGAATTACGCCGCTAAAGAAATCCTGATGAGCGACGGCGCAGTCAGCGGTGTCTTGGTCAATACCAAGAAAGGCACCGTGCAGATAAAGTGCAAGGCCGTCATACTGGCCACAGGTGGTTATGCCGGGAATTCCGAGATACTGAAAGCACACAACCGCGATATGTCACAGATGGCAATGCGAGGATGCAGTACCTGTACCGGCGACGGAATGGCAATGGCACATGAAGTAGGGGCTGTTGAACGTGGGAGCAGCTCTATTCAACTGCTGGGGGCATCCATGCATGAAAGCATTGGGTTAGACACGCATATTAATCAAGCCACCTGCAACGAACCTTTCGCAATCTGGGTCAACCAGGACGGTGTACGCTACATGCCGGAAGGAGAATTAATTTTTACCCAGGCCGCCAACGCAATCGATATGCAGGATGCGACCTATGCAGTTTTTGACAGTGCTCAGGCTAAACGGTTTACAACATACAAATCTGTTGCCGGATATGGCACTTATATTCTTCCTGACACTGTTCTGGACAAGGTCGAGTCCGACATTAAGGAGCTGCTTGACAAAAAAGTGGAGTTTGCATTCACCTCCGATACCATAGAAGGGCTGGCGGACAAAATGAGCATTCCCACAGATGCGTTTGCTAAAACGGTGAGCCAGTATAACGAAATCTGCAAGCAAGGCACGGATGTGGACTTCGGCAAACGCTCCTCCGCGCTCAATCCCATCAGCACACCGCCTTATTATGGTTTCAAACTGTACACCAATCTGCTCTGCACACTCGGCGGCATCCGAATCAACAAAAACGGACAGGCGCTTGACAAAAACAGCATGCCCATCAAAGGCCTTTATGCCACCGGCTGCGATGCCGGCGGTTTTACCGGCGATACCTACGGCGTCAACCTGCCCGGTTCGACCCAAGCCTTGGCGCTTTGCTTGGGCCGTCTGTCCGCGCTGCACGCCGTCGGAAGCCCGATTGCCTAATGTTCTAAAGCCAAACACAATCTAATTGTAGCCTGTGAGCCATATTCCCACTTTCGGCTTTTTTTGTCAAGGATGACACAAAAAGCCGCGCTCCAAATCCTACTCTGCTTGATGCTGTGACTATGGCCCACAGACTTAATCTAGGTAATTAAGAATTGATAGCTACCTGTAACAACTTAATGTTAAGTATAGTAAATAATTATTCGACATTTTGCATTAATCATAAGAGGAGGGTAATTGATGAAGGAAAGCATAATTGCACTCGCATTAACAACAACACCATATGATTTATCATAACTAAATGGAGCTGCCCTAAAGACTTTTGTCACTATGCACAGAATGAGGAACAAATAAGCCTGCTCTTACACAGCGGTCTTTTTTTTATATATTGCTGTATTTCGCCTATACGAGCGCCAGCCCGTTTGCTTCCTGGCGAAGGGCGGCGTCCCTCTCTATGGCGCGAAGGGCGACGGCTTCCGCCTCCATGCGCGCCTTGTTGCGCTTGGCCTCTTCCTTGTTGCGGCGGTTCTTTATGGCGAGCATTCCGCGAAGCTCTATAATGTTGTTTGCGCCGAACTGCTCCGCGCAGATGAGCACAAGCTGGGCGCAGGCGGTCGCGTCGCCTATGGCGTTGTGGTGCTTGAGCTCCAGGTTAAACTGCTCCGCGAGGGAATTGAGCCTGTGGTGCGGCAGCTCCGGCCACGCCACGCGGGACATCTCCACGCTGCAAAACGGGTCAACTGCGGGCATGGCAAGACCGCGCCCGTCGCAGGAGGCCTTCAAAACCGCAACGTCAAACGGGGCGTTGTGGGCGACTATCACCTTGCCGTTGAGCATTTCGAACAGCACAGGGTAAATATCCGAAAAAGTGGGCGCACCCTTGACGGCGCGTTCTGTTATTCCGTGGATGTAGGTGCAGTACCGCTGAAAGGTGGTCTTTGGGTCTATGAGAGAATAGCGCCTGTCTTTTATGCGCCCCTGCTCCACTATTACGACGCCCAGAGAGCAGGCACTGTTTCTGCTGCCGTTGGCAGTCTCAAAATCTATCGCGACAAAATCCATAAAAAATACCTCGAAGAGTATTATAGCACCTTTTTGTATGCTGTACAGGTTTCACCATGCGCTCTGATAAAGACGGACGCAGTTTTGCAGACAAAGCGGGCGAATTCATACGGCAAAAGGGGTTTTATCTCGTGCTTCTGGGTTGCCTTGCGGTAGTGGGGGTCACCGCCTTTGTGACTTTTTCACACAAGGGCGGCGAAGACACCGAGCAGGTGCGCCAGTCCGAGGACGAAACCCTGGAGCAGGCGACCAAAGCCACCCCCGCACCGGCAATCATCCCCACCCCGCCGGCCTCCATGACGGACGGAAGCCGCGCTACACCTTCGCCCTCGCCCTCGCCCTCGCCCTCGCCCTCGCCGAGCCCCGAGCCCCAAGAGGAGCAGGACGATTCCGACGCAGCTGCGCCCAAGGAGGACGAGCTTATGTTCGCGCCGCTTGAGGGCGAAGTGCTCACAGCTTTTGCCAACGACACGCTGCTCTATTCCAAGACGCTCAAGCAGTGGACGAGCCACAACGGCGTGGACATTGCCGCGCCCCGAGGCACCGAGGTGCGCGCGGTCGCCGACGGCGAGGTCATCTCCGTCGCGAACGACATAATGATGGGCTACACTATTTCCATCGCCCACGCGAACGGCGTACAGTCAGTATACTCAAACCTCGATTCGCTGCCAGAGTTTACCGCGGGAGATTCGGTCAAAGCCGGAACGCAGATAGGCGCGGTGGGCACCAGCGCGATTGCCGAGAGCGCAGACG
>CALNBC010000309.1 GCA_937874755.1 uncultured Clostridia bacterium | reverse complement strand
TGGCGCGCCGGACAGGGGTCGAACCTACAACCTTCTGGTCCGTAGCCAGATGCTCTATCCATTGAGCTACCGGCGCACATCAGCAACAATTATTATATGCCCGGTGCGGCGGTTTGTCAACCAGCTAATTTTCGCCGAAGCACGTCGGTAAAAAAACAGCGGCAATGCCCTAGTACCACAGGCGGCGGTTCGCCAGTTCTCGGGCTTCTTGGATTATCTTCTCCTTCTTGCGAAGGGCTGCTCGCCGCTCGTTAAAGCAAATATAGCTTTCACATTTCTTTCCCGCGGCCTTGATCATTAAAATAATTATACTCAGATTCATTTGGCATTACTCCATAGGATAGGCAAACTCGGGTGCAAACAGGTCGTCCAGAGAGACCTGGAGCACGCGGGATAGCTTGTAGAGGGACATGATGTCCGGGCAGGAGACGCAATGCTCCCATTTGCTGGCAGCCTGGGGGGTGACACCCATTTGCGTTGCCAGTTCCCTTTGCGACATCGAGAGACTAGTTCTCAAAACCTTTATTCTTTCACCCAGCGGAAAATCCATAATCCATCACCCTTTCGAAGCGCATATAAAAACAGCGGTATGCTCTTGCGACATACCGCTGAAATACTGCCGATGGATACGGGGAAAGACTGTCCCTATTCCGATGCAGAATACAGAGGTACGGCGCGCGACTTTGCGGCGACATATATAACGCCGCGAACGCGAAGGTTGTTATTCAGATTGTTTGCGAGCATGGTGGCTGCTAAATTTGTGAGTATCAGCATTTCCGCACCTCCTTTCAAATTATGGTATTAGAATACCATCTTTGCGCTTTGTGTGCAATAAATCAATGGTTGATTTTGGGGTGTTCTTTGATAAATATTTTGCTCTCTGCATTTCGTCGTACTTATCAAACAAGAAAACCCATATACGCATAAGCATTACAAGAAAGCGCGCCCCGTTTGGAGCGCGCTTGGTGTTTGTTGTTTCGTCTAATAGCTTGCAGCTACTACTTTGAGGTTGCGGCGGGCTTTGATGTAACTCTTATCTTCCAGTCAGTGGAGTAGACAGTCTGATTTTCCATCCATTCCTCCTCGTCGGGAGGATTGGTGAAGCTGATGCCAAGCTGGCGAAAAACGTCTACCACGGTATCCTTCTTGACGAGGGGTTTGCCTGATATTACGGAAACGTAGGCTTGTTTCTTAAAGCTATATTCTAGGCTTACGACTATGCCATTATCTTTTAACGCGATTCCGTAAAGTTCGCCTTCGTGGATGACCAATCTTAGCGCCTCTTTGCCGCGGGTATCACAGACGAGGTAAACTGTGTCGTCCTCGTCCATATTAGCCATGCCCAGCGCAACTTCTACAGGCATTACTCCGCCTTGCTTTTCGACGGTATAATCGCCTATTACTATAGATTGACCGAAATCGAACTCCGTTTCGGCTTTACGGCTGACGTTAAGGCTGACTTCTGGCTCCTCGGCAATCTTTTTCGGGGCGAAGTAAAGGTAAACCGCGGTATCTTTGTTTATCCCTAGGTATTCCACCCGCACGACAGCGGTAAGGGAATGCTCCTGCACTTCAAAATCCGTGAGTTTACGGGCGTAATAGACGTCGTCCACAGGGATGAGCAGCATGGGATTGCAGTCTTCAAAGTCGTACTCCTGGGAGCTTACGCTCACCACCGCCTGCTCTCCGACGGAAGCGAGTTCAGAGCTGACAAGCGCGACTGCAAAGCGCTCTTCCTCGCCCACCTTTGCATTGGACAATCTGGTCTTTGCATAGGTTCCATCTTTCAGCATCGCAAGCCTTGTTCTGCCGAAGCCTATCGGGTAAATCAGCGCAGTGTGCTCGCTCTTTTCGCTTTTCGCGGCAGCAGGTAAAGCTGTAGCCAACGTCAAAACCGCAATCGCTATGCACATTACCCTGAATAAACTGTGTTTTTTCATATGAATACTCCATGGTCGTGGGAAGGGCGCAAACCGCCCCTATACGTTGAATTTAGTATACCACAAAGCCCCTTAAACTGTGTGAATAATCGGTAAATCCAAACTGGATACTAGACCGTTCTGCATCTTTGTGATAATATTTGCTAGGAAAATGTTCCTGTAACAACAATGCGGTCAAAGTGGTATGAATGGCGTTGATTATACAAGACTCAAAATTCATGCTTTGCCCTTGACATTCGATGCTACTTTCCCAGCTCAGGATCCCGTTCCCTCTCGCCTATTGCTCTTTCGTAGGCTTTAGTTGGGATTCTGTCAAAAAGGGCTATACACATTTCGCCGCAAAGTCTATTCACATAATGCTATCGCAAGGAGGATACCCATGATCTATTCCAAAGAAGTGGAAGAAATGGT
>CALNBC010000308.1 GCA_937874755.1 uncultured Clostridia bacterium | reverse complement strand
TCATCTCGTAGTTGTTGAAGAAGGGGGCAAACAAGCCGGCAACGCCATTGTCCACGACGGCCTGGCCGGTGAGCTTGAGAACTACATAGGCGTGGGAGTTAAGGAACTTCCAGGTATTGTTGTAAATCTCCGGCTCGTTGTTCTTGACCCACATGCACTTGTAGCCGGCGTAGTAGGGGTCGGCGATGTTGGCGGCGACGTTGAAGATTGCTTCTTTGCCAATCTCGTTTTCCAGCCATGCGCATTCAGCGGTTGCGCGGCGGTCCATGTACATGATGCACTTGCGCAGCGCGTTGCCCGACTTGTCGACGGGAATCGCATCCGGGGTGAGGCCGGAAATGCCTATGCCGGCGATCTGTTCGGGGTTGATCTTGGATTTTGAGACTATCTCGTTGACGATGGACTGGAATTCGCCCCAATAGAGGACGTCCGCGTCCTGCTCCGCCCATGCGGGCTTGGGGATTTCCACATCGTGTTCCCGAGAGCCGGAAACCAGAACGTTGCCCGCAAGGTCGATGATAACGCCCTTGCTGCCGGATGTGCCGATGTCATACCCGAGTAAATACTTTTTTTCCATGTGATCCTCCCTTGGCACCTTTTTGTTTAGATTGTAGTTATGATATCTGCGCCAATCAGGCACAAAATAGATCTTAATTAGTTAAGTCGCAAGGATGGATTGACGTGCAGTGAACAGATCGTTTGTTATAATTTATTAGTATATTTGGATTTAGATGTACTATAACAGAAAACACCAATTCAGTCAATAGATTTTATGTTTTTGTTAATTTCGATGCAAGCATGAGTTGTTTTTCAGATTTTTAATGGTGACGTTTGCAATCCTCATATATACAAGTTGAAAAACAAGGGTATATGCATCTTGATTTGTTCAGATTTTACTATATAATTTTATGTATAGAAAGTATGGTTCAGCACTTATAACTAAAACTACCGGTTAAGGAGGTCATACCTATGAAATTCGGCGAGATGTCCATACATCAGCTGATCGACCCTAAGGGTTTTGAGTGTGAATGCGGAAGAACCCATGTGATCGATCTCAAATTCCTTCGCGTCGGCAGCGGTGTTATCCAAACTGTACCAGAAGCCGTGCAAACCCTGGGCTGCTCCTACCCCTTCATCGTATGCGACGAGAATACTTACGAGGCCGCGGGCAAATCGGTCGCCGAAATACTCAAGAACGCCGGCATAAAGTTCAAACTTTACATACTCCCCACCCGCAAGGAGCGCACAAGGCCCGAAGAAATAGAGCTCGGCAGCGTCGCAATGCACTTTGACCCCAAATGTGACCTTATTCTGGGTGTCGGTAGCGGCGTAATAAACGACATCTGCAAGATTTTCGGCTACGTTACGAATAAACCCAGCATGATAGTGGGCACAGCCCCCTCTATGGACGGGTACGCCTCCAACTCTTCATCTATGGAGGTCAACAACGTCAAAACTACGATATACACCCAGCTCCCCTCGGCAATCATATTGGATATAGACATTCTCAAGAACGCCCCCATGCGCATGCTCTGGGCAGGATTCGGCGACATTATGGCTAAGTTCCTCTCCATCTGCGAATGGAAGATTTCCAACATTGTGACGGGCGAATACTTCTGCGACAATGTTTCGGACATTATGCGCACCACCGCAAAGCGCGTCATCGACTTTGCCCCAGGCATACCCAAGCGTGACCCTGAGGCAATCCAGGCAATATCCGAAGGTCTGGTGGCGGCAGGCATGGCTATGTCCTTCGCAGAAATGTCCCGCCCCGCATCCGGGCTGGAACACCATTTCTCCCACATGTGGGAAATGATGGCACTGGAGCGCGGCAAGCCCTACGACCTGCACGGCATCCAAGTAGGCGTCGCGACGCTACTAGTCTGCGAGATTTACGACAAGCTGCTCTCGTTCAACCCTAACCGCGAGAAAGCAGAAAAATTCCTTAGGGAATTCGACCCCAAGAAGTGGGAAGCGAACGTCGTACGCGTGTTCGGCGACACAGCCCCGGAGATTTTCGCCATCGAAAAAAAGGCGGGCAAGAACGATCCCAAGAACCACGAACGCCGCATGAACAACATCATAAACCGCTGGGACGAAATACATGACACCATGGTCGAGGAGCTCCCCGATTACAGAAAGCTCTACGAGGCTATGAAGGTATGCGGCATGCCCATGACCCCCGAAGAGCTTGACTTTTCCGTTCAGGACGTGCAAGACGCATTCATCTGTTCGAGGGACATGAGGGATCGCTATCTGATGAGCTCAATGCTTTGGGATATCGGCGAGCTGTACGATTTTGCAGACAAATTTTTCCCTGTTTGACGGAGGTGACCTATGAAGAGAATTGGCGACGTAACCGCTAAAGATTTTGCAGGTGTCAAGTGCTTCCTGCTTGATATGGACGGAACCTTTTACCTGGAAGACGAACTCATCGAAGGCGCGTTGAGCTTCATCGACGCCGTTAAAGAAACAGGGCGCGATTTCCTGTTTCTGACCAACAACACCTCGCGAAACGGCGATTTTTATGTAAAAAAGTTAGCGAGGCTGGGGCTAGAAGTCGACCGTTCAAAGGTGCTGACCGCCGGAGACGCCACCGCGACCAAGCTGAACGAGCTTTATGCCGGCAAAAAAGCATTCGTCCTTGGGAATAAATACCTCGTAGAAGACCTTCAAACGCGCGGCATCGTGGTGGACAACGAGAATCCCGACATCGTCGTCATAGGTTTCGACACGACTCTGGATTACGCAAAGATGCACGCCGTCTGCAACTTCGTTCGCGACGGGCTGCCCTATATCGCTACCCACCCCGATTTCAACTGCCCCACAGCCACAGGCTTCATGCCGGACGTCGGTGCGATTATTGCCTTTATCGACGCTTCGACAGGCAGGCGCCCTGAGCTCATCATCGGCAAACCATACACCGGCATTGTAGACGCTGTGCTGGAGCGCACGGGGCTCACCACCGCCGAATGCGCCATGGTGGGTGACAGGCTTTATACTGATATCGAGACGGGGTTGCGCAGTGGAATGCTCTCTATACTTGTCATGAGCGGCGAAACCACCGAAGAAATGCTCGCCGAATACCCGTCGAAACCCCATCTGGTGTTCGACAAGCTGGCGGATATCAATCAATTTCTCAAATAATTATATTATATAGTTAAATAAAAGGGGCGATTTACCCCTTTTATTTTGCTTCTTAAGCCGTTACTCAAAGCTCCTCCGCGTTCGCAACGCGAAAGAACCCCATCCTTTCCTCAGTCTCGAATCTAAATTCCCGCATTTTGCTTTCCGACGACATTCTTATCCCCACTATTCCCAGGGAAAACGGGTGCGTCTGCGCGATTTCGTACTCGCCGAAGAAACCGTAAAGTTGCTCTATGCTCAGCCCAGACAGCTCGCCGCAAAGCAACCCGCTCACCTCGTTTACCAATCCGAAGCGAATAGCATCCAGCAACCCTAGTATAGCGTCCTCCGCGCTGTCCGTGCTCCTGCCTGCGATTATCCGCCTTTCCCTACGTTCGCCCGTAATAGCGTCATACTTCGTCATTTCCTTGTGCTCCAGCCTTGTGTTCAAGCTTCGAGTACAAGATATTTCCCCTTCTTTCAGCTCACATTTGCCGGAAAGCTCTAAATAAACCTCAAATTTTGCGGTATTCAAACAGATGCACCCTTCGTCCGTCACGCAAATCAGATGCTCTCCAATGAATGTCAGCTCCCCCCAGCCGCGGTTCGCCACAGTCTTTGACCATACGGAAAGCCCTTCCCTCTCGATGGCAAGGTGCACCCCTCCCTGCCTGAAAAGGCAGGCTGCAAGTTCATTGTGCTCCGCAACCGCTATGGACGCCGCAGGCTCAAATTCCGGGGGCAACTTGGGTATGGCAAGGCGCAGCACTGCGCAATCTCGCCAGTAGACCGCTCCTGCCGTTTCACCGCTCGGGCTTACCTCCACCCTCATAGTAACGGGAATACAGCCCGGACTCAGCGGGAGGGCGGTTATATAATGCGCACTCCCCATGGCTGCGGGCAGAACAAGCGGCTTATCCCTGTTCGCCTCCATTTGTGCGATGCCGTCCGCTAACATGAAGGACGGCTCGTCCGGATAAACGACTAGCACAGGCAACACAGCTTTCACCTCCTATATACAAGCTATTCAAGCGGCAAAGGGCTGCGAACCTGAAATGCCGCTTTATGTCGCCGGATAATCTGTCGGCGAATGTTTATTTTATCTGTATGCGGCAAGTTGCGTCGCTGTTGCCCTATTAAGCCAAAAATGCTAAAATATGCGAAGAATGCCAATCTCACACCGGAGGACAGGCTAATGAATACCACAGTGAATGAACTATTCAGCGACTTTATTTCTTTGAACAAAAAAAGTGTTACTATCAGCGGCTGGGTTCGCACCGTCCGCGAAAGCAAGTCCCTTGGTTTTATCGAACTCAACGACGGAACAAAAATGAAATCCGTACAAGTAGTCTTTGAACGGGACAAGCTCAAGAACGGCGAATCGCTCCACATTTCCACCGGCGCGGCACTGACCGTTACGGGAATCGTAGCGCTTACCCCCGAAATGAAACAACCCTTCGAGATTCACGCCGAGGAAATAACGGTCGAAGGCGAGTGCTCGCCGGAATACCCGCTCCAAAAAAAACGTCACTCCTTCGAATACCTGCGCACCCAGCTTCACCTTCGCCCCAGAACCAACACTTTCTTTGCGGTGTTCCGCGTCAGGTCGTTGGTTGCCCAGGCAATCCACCGCTTCTTCGCCGAGCAAGGATTCCTTTATGTCCACACCCCGATAATCACCGCCAGCGACTGCGAGGGCGCGGGCGAAATGTTCCGCGCTACCACGCTGGATATTGACAATCCCCCCAGGACGAAAGACGGCGCGGTGGACGATTCTCAGGACTTCTTCGGTAAGGCCGCAAACCTGACTGTTTCCGGTCAATTGTACGGTGAATCCTATGCGATGGCATTCAGAAATATTTATACTTTCGGTCCCACATTCCGGGCGGAACAGTCCTACACTGCCCGCCACGCCGCGGAATTTTGGATGATAGAGCCCGAGATGGCGTTTGCCGGGTTAAAAGAGAACATGGATTTGGCGGAAGCGCTCGTCAAGTACATAATAGCCGACCTATTCGAAAAAGCGCCGGACGAGCTAGAGTTCTTCAACAGCTTTATAGACAAAGAGCTGATTGCGCGGCTTAAGAACGTCGCCGATAGCGACTTCGTCAGAGTTACGTATACGGAAGCGGTGGAACTCTTGCTAAAGTCAGGCAAGGATTTCGAGTACACGCCGTTTTGGGGGTGCGACCTGCAGACCGAACATGAGCGCTATTTAACTGAACATATATTTGAAAAACCAGTGTTTGTCACCGATTATCCGAAGGATATAAAGGCATTCTATATGCGCCAGAATGACGACGGAAAAACCGTAGCCGCGGTAGACCTGCTCGTGCCTGGAGTGGGCGAGATAGTCGGAGGCAGCCAGCGCGAGGAGCGAATGGATGTTATAACCGAACGCATAAAAGAGCTTGGCATGAACGAAGAGGATTATTGGTGGTATCTGGAGCTTCGCAAATACGGCGGTTGCAAACACGCAGGATTCGGCATGGGTTTTGAGCGAATTCTCATGTATGTAACCGGTATGGCGAACATCAGAGATGTTCTGCCCTTTCCGCGAACCGCAGGCTCCGCAGAGTTCTAATTACAACGGAATCGCAATATAATCACATATAGCATCTAATTTTAACCTGTGCATTAGGGCAACACGGCGAATTACCGGTATCCCCCACCGCGCATCTTGCTTTTTAACATAGCTACTTAAGCCGAACTGTTTAACTGTTTATACAAAACGGGTTTAATCCCAGCCTCCCGATCATGCGTGTACTTTGGGTCGCGTTCAGTCAAGGTCTGAATCATCCAACACGCGCACCAATCACAAGCATGGTCAAAAACGTCTCCTCTTGCTTTCACACTGACCAAAGCGAAGCCACCGCTTTGGTCTTTTATTTACGCCATGTTTTTTTGCAACAGATAAAAATTCGCGGGACAGATTTTTAAAATACACAGTTATAAAACCCAAAAGCAGGGGAATACTGAAATTGAACACGGGTGAATACCCCAAACAAATTCCCACAATCAGGAGGTCATCGATATGTCAAAGGGCGCGAGTATAGCACTCATCAAGGAGCCTTCCGCATCCATTGCGCGCACAGGCTGGAAGAGCGACGAAGAAAACCTGCTCTGGAGCGAAGTCAGAATGGCGCGCACCGAGGGTCGGCCTCTTAAGAGTGTCTTTGACTCCGTTGCGTCAAAGACCGGTAGAAAGCCGAACTCCATACGCAACTTCTACTATGCAAAAGTGCGGGATAATCCTGAACACGAGCACAGCCCCGCATTCATCCCCTTTACTCAGGACGAAATCTGGGATCTTTTAGTGACGGTTATCTCCGCCCAGGCAAAAGGGCAGTCGGTCAGAGCTTGCACGCTCGAAATGGGCAAGGGCGATACCCGCGCTATGTTGCGTTACCAGAACAAGTACAGGGCGCTTGTTAAAAACAACCCCGTACTCGTTTCAGAGGTAGTGCGTTATATGCGCGAAAACGATATGCCCTGCATCGACCCCTACGAAAAGGGGCTTGCCAAAAAGCGCGCGAAAAAGCTTCGCGAGGACGCGGACGGCATTAAGAGCATCGCAGTTATCATGCGCCTTTCCGGCGAATTGGAGGACGCACTTCGCCGCATCGCCGAACTGGAAGACGCAGTAGACACATTGCGCAGGTCTTCGGCTGTCTAGCGAAAAGCAGCATGGGTCAACGATAAAAGCGCGGTTTTTTGCCGCGCTTTTTGTCATCATGCTATCGGCAATTTTGAGTCTATTCCTGTATATATCTGTTCCTACCTGTATTGTCCTTATTACATGTATCTGTGATTTTATTGTAGAATTTGAGTTTTATGTCACTTTCGCTTGCAGTTGCAAACAGACTATGGTAGAATTCCTTACAAGGAATGAGAGGTATGCATTACGTCTTATTCCCAGCAAATCCATGTTCTAAATTACAAAAGCGTGCGTCCCAATTTAGTCTTTTCTTTTTGCAGGTTTGCTTTGATGCATCTTACTATTCTATCAGAGCAGGCTTTAAATCCATCAAAATAAACAAGGAGGCTCAAATTCATGAGAAGACTCATCAACGACCCGTATCAAATCGTAGAAGAAATGCTTGCAGGCTATACCCGCGCTTACGAGAACAAGGTCAAGCTTATCGGCGAAATGAAGCGCGTAGTCGTCAGCAAGAATGCGCCCAAGAAGGACAAGGTCGGCGTTATTGTCGGTGGCGGCTCCGGACACGAACCTCTGTTTTTAGGCTATGTAGGCGACGGTTTTGCGGATGCAGCCGTCATCGGAAACATAAATACCTCCCCCTCCCCCGAACCCTGCTACGAAGCCGTTAAGGCTGTTGACGCCGGCAAGGGCTGCATCTATCTTTACGGCAACTACGCGGGAGACGTGCTGAACTTCGATATGGGCGCCGAAATGGCAGCGGACGACGGAATCCGCG
>CALNBC010000307.1 GCA_937874755.1 uncultured Clostridia bacterium | reverse complement strand
ATCTACACTCTTTCCCTACACGACGCTCTTCCGATCTGCTGTGCGGCGCGCATCGTCTCCTGTTTCCAGCGATTTGGAAATCTCGTCAAAGCAGCGCTCGTAGGTTGAGGTGAACTCTGAAAAGGCTTGGGTCATCGGGGCGTACAGGATATTTAATCTTCTTTTTATAGCTTCGTATCTTTCGGGTTTCATTCCCGTGGGGCAAGGCGGCAAATTAGGATGCGTGTAATCATACGCCTTGCCCTTGATATTATCTAACCAGTCTAAATATGACTGCCTATCGTTTTCCATAACATAGTTCTCCAATTAGTTGTGGAAGGTAACCCTTTACGCAAATTATACATCACGTCTTCATATAATTTTATTCTGTGACCATTTTTACCTCAATATTCATTATTAGTTTATATTGTGAATTGACAGTGTATTGGCTGCATCCCGGCATTGTGTTAGCAAGAGTCCATCGATAAACACCAAAGCACCGCCCTTGATTATGGGTGGTGCTTTTAGGGCGTCAAAAAAGACCTGCGGGCCTTTTTTCCGATGGGTTTTCGCTTCGCGCAGGGTAATTTCGGTCACTTATGACCGAAATAGTACGGCAAAACTGACGCGCATGTCGCCAGTTTTGATTGAAGCTCAGGGGCTTCGACCCCTGAAACCCCAGGGATGGAGCTTTTCGACAGTCGGAAAGCTCCACCCTTGATTATGGGTGGTGCTTTGAGCGTAGACATTTATTTTTAAGAGTTATTGCGAACCCGCTTTGCGGAAATTACTTGAAATACTCCTGGAGGGTGGCGTATCTCTCCTGGGTCATCAGCGCGTCTAAATCGGTGTCCTTGAGCTTGACGATGTACGTCCATCGCCCGTAGGGGTAAATCCGCGTAATGCGCTCGACGTTTATTATGTAGGACTTGTGGCAGCGGAAGAACCTGTCCGACGGTAGCCTCTGCTCCAGCTCGGAGAGGGTTTCGCTGGTGACGTGCTTTTCGGTGGGCGTATAGATGACGGTGGAGCGGTTCTCGCGCTGAATGAGTATGATGTCCGCGGCGTCCACAAGGGAAATCCCGTCCTTGTGGCGAAGGAGCAGCTTCGAGCTGCGCTGGGGCTTGGGCGCGGGAATGGCAGCTTCCATCCTGCCCGAGCGCAAGTTATCTATCCGCTCCAACGTTTCGGAAACGCGCCTGACCTCGAAGGGCTTGACCAAATAGTCGAAGGCGTAGACCTCGAACGCCTCTTTGCGGTACTCCTCGTGGGCAGTGGCAAAAATCAGGAATATGCGCGGGTCGATGTCCTGTATTCGCCGCGCGGCTTCCACACCGTCGGTATTTGGCATCTCGATATCCATAAAAATGACGTCCGGGCGCGCTTGCTCGGCCTTTTCAACCGCATCCTCGCCCGAGACTCCCTCCGCCACAATCTTGTGCCCCGCCTTTTCTATCGCTTTTCGCAGCACAAGGCGCATTCCGTCATTGTCGTCGGCTATCATTACGTTCAGCATTCTATACGCTCCTTTAAGAAAGGCGGGCACCATAGCCCGCCGCTGTTTGCTCATGGTCTGCGCCGCTCACTGGGGCGCGCAAGTATCTCGCTCCAGATTATTCCGTTGATGGCGGGGTTCTTGGAGAATACCAGCGAATTCTGCCGCCCTTTCTTGGGGGGGCTGCCGAACAGATCTTCGGGCATGTCGGGCTGGTCAGGTACCTCCAACGAGTGGCCAAGCTCGACTTCGAAGCTGCTGTTAAAATCCAAGCTGCTTTTGATGTTGCCGT
>CALNBC010000306.1 GCA_937874755.1 uncultured Clostridia bacterium | reverse complement strand
GGTCGCCCCGCCGCTGACGCGACCGCCTTTGTAGGCGATTTTATAGATTGGTTCATCGCAGTCTATGAGAATTTGCAGGCTCATATCCGGCTCGGGCGACGCGCACGCGGCGAGGGCACCCAGCAATACGGCGGCGAAAAATGCGCCGTAAAGCAGCATTCTGCGCTTTGTTGCCATTTTCAATCTCTCTCCTTTTTCAGAGTCTTTCAATTATATATTATAATAAGAATAAATTTGGGAAATGTCGGGATTGTGGCGCAGGCGTGAATAACCTTTGTTCAAAGAGCTTGACGACTTGCTTTGGGTTGCGCTTTTGCCGAATACATTATAAAATAAATGATACTATTCAGCAACCAAACCAAGGGGGAACCATGCCGACCAAAGACCTGACCAATCGCAGAAAACGCCGTCTTTCGGTTCGGGGGCTGGTGGCTTTGCTGTTGCTCCTTGCGGTGCTCGCCGCGGCGGTTATCTTTGGGGTGACGCGCATCAAGGGCAGCCCTGCAGACAGTATGATAGAGCTTCCCTTCTCCTCGGGTGCGGAATACGGTATTACAGACAAGGGTATTATGACCATCGGAGGGGAAAAGCTAATCTACTCCAACCTGACCGGTGAAGTCGAATGGGAGGTTCCGCTGACCATTTCCGGCTGCAGGCTTAGCACCGGCGGCAAGTATGCGGTACTCTACACCGATACGGTCGTGCAGGCGGTGAGCGGAAGCGGCGCGACGCTCTTCCCCAGCCTCGAATTTTCAGGAAGGGTGCTTTCCGTCCGCTGCGGCGCAGACGTCATAGCCGTATTAAAAGAAGAGGACGACTCCTCCCGCTTCATCTACCTCTATGACCTTGCGGGTTCACGGCTGGACAGGCTGGAGCTCAAGTCCAACGCCCTTTTGAATTACGGCTTTGACGACAGCCGCGGTCTGCTCTGGACGCTGATGGTCAACACCGAGGCGTCTGTGCCAGTCTGCACCGTCGGCACATACAACGTCGCCACCCATTCGGATACCGGCGCGATGACCAACGAAGGGCAGCTCATTGAGCGGGTGTACTTCTCCGATTCCAAGACTTACGTCTGCGGCACGAACCACCTTATAGTTTACGGTTCCACCGGCAAGGAGGAATCCACCACCCTGATTTACGGCTGGAGGACGCTGGACTTTCTGCCTGGAAAGTCCCCCATGGCGATACTCAGTATGCGGCAGGAAAGCAGCGCGGTCTCTTTCGCGGCGAAGGTGCTGGATATCGCCTCCGGCAAGGAATACGGCTTCCGCCTGCCCGCAAACACGCTGGGAGCGTTCTTCTACGACGGCAAAGTGCTCGTGGTACTCCCCTCAAAGCTGGTCTATTACAGCCAAAAGGGCGAATACCTCTCCGAAATCCCGCTTTCGGAAACGGCGGACGGCGCGGAGCTAATAAAAGGGCGGGTACTGCTAACGAGCGGCGACAAGCTATTCCTGTTGCCTTAAGGCTTTTTTGAATCCCTCCAACGCCAAATGAAAGGAAGCTCATGAACTTACTGGATCTGGGCATAATCGCCGTCTTTGCGCTCTTTGCGCTAATAGGCTGGCACAACGGGTTCTTCCTGTCCATGCTGAACACGGCGGGCTTCTTTGTTTCGTGGATTTTGGGGCTTTTGTTTTCCCCCCTGTGCGCCAACGCAATACTGTCCAACGAAGGTCTGGCGAGCGCAATGCTCTATTACACCGAAGGGGCGGAGCTCGTCGCCAACGTCGAGATGCGCCGCCTTGCGGTCAGCCAGCTTTCGGGCGAAAACCTGAACGCTATACTCGAATCCGCCAACCTGCCCGTCCCATTGGACACGCTCATCGCAAAAAACATGGCAGGTGAGGTATTCGCCGACAAGGGAATAGTCACCGTTGGCGATTACTTCAACCAGACTATAGTCAACTTCACGGTCAACGTTATTGCTTTCCTCATAGTGTTTTTCATCGTTCGGGCGATAATCGCCTTCATACTCCACGGCGTGGATTACACCGTCAGATTGCCCGTGCTCAAGCATTTTGACTCGCCCCTGGGCGCGGGGTTCGGCGTGGTGCGCGGGTTTTTCGCGCTGTTCGTGCTGTTTATGATAGTGCCCACGGTGCTGGTGATTCTCCCCTTCCCATCGATTCGGGAATACATAGACGCTTCCTTCCTGGGGCCGTTCTTCACGGGTTCAAATTTCCTCCTTTCGTTTATCAAGGGGGTAATCTGACTTAATGCGGGCATTAAAAATGGCAGTATTCATCGTATTTGTACTCGGCGCGCTGTTCGCTTTGTTCGTAGTGGGGTGCAACACCATCGTAATGGGCGGCTCGGAGGATTACATACTTTCAAAAGAACAGGTCAAAGATTTGGGAGCGGACTGCGTGCTGGTGCTGGGCGCCAAAGTCTACGAGGACGGCAGTCTGAGCCCCGTTCTGGGGGATAGGGTAACAACGGGCGTCGACCTTTATTTCGAAGGCGCAGGCAAAAAGCTGCTGCTTTCCGGCGACCACGGTCAAGTGGAGTACGACGAAGTCAACGCAATGAAGGCGACAGCCCTCGAGCGGGGCGTACCTGCGGATGACATCTTTCTCGACCACGCGGGATTTTCCACCTACGAGAGCATAGTGCGCCTCAAGGAAGTGTTCGGCGGCAAGAGCGTAGTCATAGTGACCCAGTCCTATCACCTTTATCGAGCGGTGTATATAGCGCGCAGGCTCGGTATAGAGGCTTACGGCATAGCGTCCGACGTACGCCCTTACCTAAAGCAAGGCTATTACGAATTGCGCGAGCTGGGCGCGAGGACTAAGGACGTGCTCTACACCCTGTACTGGCCAGAGCCGAAATACCTCGGCGACCCAATCGACCTTTCGCGGTCGGGAAGGGCGACCTGGGACTAATAAAACAAAACGAGTGTGGTAAAAAAAGGGATTGCATAATTTGCAGTCCCTTTTATATTTTTTCTGTGAAAACGGATAATCGGAAAAAATGTCCTTATATCACCACACAAATGGTCAAATTTGCCGTATTGTTAAGCAGAAATATCATAATTTTGAATTATGTGAGACTGTTTTGTGACCAAAGCATGGATAATTGAATTTACCATCCATTGTCGGCGGCACGCTTGCTCTACCGAAAAACAGACAATTATTATATGAAAGGTTGGTTCGTTCCAAATGAAAACAAAACGCTTACTTGCAGCCCTGCTCGCCGTGATGCTCGTCTTCGCGATTGTGCCTGCTGCCTTGGCGGCAGAAATTGTTTTCGAGGAGGATAGGGACTTCTCCCCGGGATACTATCACTATGAAGTAGTAGCGCAATATGCGCTGCAGGGCAGCAGCCCCCGGCAGATTATTGCTTCCGGAACGGTTGCATCGGGCAACAGAAGTGTGTTCAAAAGCGTAAAGGTAACTGTTATGCCTTCCGCGCCCGCGGGGTACGATCTTGTGGACAGCACTCCTGAAACAGTCCGCTTCAGTTATCCCGGACTATTCAAAAAAGTCAAGGCAACAGTTACCTTCTGCGTGGTCCCCACCAAATACAATTACACCGTCAACTACGAATACTATCTCGACGGAGCCCCGACCGCCGCAGTTTCAAAGCCAGCCTTCAACGGCACGGCTGTTGCGGGTGCACTCACCCTCAACGACGATGGTCAGCAGACCGTTGACGGTAAGACCTACACCCTGGGTGCTTCCGAAGTGTTGGACGTCAACATCAGTGCCGATGGTGCCAACAACTTCACGCTGCGCTATTACGCCACCACCCCCGCTCCTGAAGCTTACCCCTATACGGTTAGCTACGAATACTATCTCGACGGTCTCTCCACCAGCGCGGTATCCAATGCAGCGTTCTCCGGCACAGCTCCTTTGGGCGCGCTTACCTTGCCAAACGACGGCGGGAAGACCGATGGCGCCGGCAATGTCTATACCCTCGGCGATTTGACCTCGCTGAACGTCAACATCGGTGCCGATAGCGAGAACGCCTTCGTGCTGGAGTATTACGCCTACAGCCAGCAGGAGCCCTCCGAGTCTCCTGAAATCACTCCCAATGTACCCCCTCAGGTGATAATACCCGAACCCGAGCCCGAGATAGAGATTCCGCCGGAAGACATCCCGACCGACGTTCCCGACGAGCCCGAAGTTGACGAAATTGAAGATGTAATCG
>CALNBC010000305.1 GCA_937874755.1 uncultured Clostridia bacterium | reverse complement strand
GCCCACCGAGTCGGCCGCCTGGGGATGCTCGCCGCAGGCGCGCAGGCGAAGCCCGAAGCGGGTCTTGTACAGCACTATTACGGATACGATGAGTATTGCGAAGCCTATGAATGTGGTGATGTAGCAGTCCTTGAAGAAAAGGTCGCCGAGTATGGGTATGTCGGACAGCACAGGCACCGCATCTATGCGGAAGGTGTTGTTGAAGGTTATCTGCTGGACGCCGTTCTCCTGCACAGACCTGGCAACGTATATCGCAAAGGCAGGGGCGAGCATGTTGAGTGCGGTGCCGCTTATTACCTGGTTGGATTTCATGTTGATGGCGGCGTAGGCATGCAGCAGGGAGAACAGCATCCCCGCCGCAGCGGCGACGAGTATTGCTAGTATGAGCAACAACTGACCGCTCATTACATCTTGCATCTGGTTGATGAAGAATATACTGGCGAAGGCACCCATTATCATGATTCCGTCCAGCGCGACGTTAACAACGCCGCTTCGCTCGCAAAACAGTCCTCCCAGGGCGACTATCAGCAGCGGTATGGCGAAGAACATGGTCTGCCTGAACAGGAAGGCGATTATACCGAATAAGTCGCCCATTTACTCGTCCTCCTTTGCGTTAGCTTGCCCATCTGTTGAACTTTGTTCGCTTTCGCTTTCGATTTCCTGCGGAACTTCGGAAGCCGCAATATCGGGCGGGGGTGCGACCTCCTCGGGCATAAGCCCCGCACCGCTCTCCCCGGTCGAAGAGGGGTGCTGCGCGGCCGCCTCGGCCTCTGCCAAATCGGCACCCTCCGAAACTTCGGCGAGGGCGTAACTCGGGAAAATCCTGGAGAGCAGTTTGTCCCTCCCCTTGAAAAGCCTGAGCACCACCTTGCGGAATATGAGGGAGAGGGCGGAGCAGTAGATTATCATGGCGATGATAATGTCTATAATCTCGGGCATGTAGTTCAGGCGCTGGAGGTAGTTGCCCCCCTGGTTGATGAACGATATAAACAACCCCGAGAACACTATGCCTATCGGGTTGGACATGCCCAAAAGCGCGACGGGTATTCCGTTGAACCCTTCGGCGGCAAGCACGTCCACGACCTTTATCCTGCGGCCGTTGCTGCCCGAGAGGTACAAAAGCCCGCCGCCCAGGCCCGCGAGCATTCCGGATATCACCATCGAGAGCACTATGCTGCGCTTTTCGTTGATTCCCGCATACCGTGCGGCGAACTGGTTGTAGCCGCACGCCGTTAGTTCGTAACCAAACGCCGTCTTGCTGAGCAGTATGTAGATCAGTATGGCGATGGCTATGGCAATAATTATTCCGATGTTCACCGTAGACGGGTCGGGTGTGCTGTTCACCCCCGAATAGTTTGTAAAAATCTGGTCCAGTCCACCTTTGGGCAGCACCGCTGATTTTGCCACGTTTTGAGAAAGGGAGGTCAGCGGGTCGTAAATAGATTGCTTGATCAGGTAATTCACAGCGTACATGCCGATGTAGTTCATCATTATGGATGAAATGACTTCGTTCACGTTCAGAAACGCCTTGAACAGCCCGGGTATGAGCGCCCACAACCCACCCGCCAGCGCGGCGCAGAGCAGTGCTACTATCCAGTGGAAGGGCGCGGGGAGGAAGGTCCACTTGACCCCGACGTATACCGCTGCAAAGGCGCCGACTATGAACTGCCCGGGCGCGCCTATGTTGAAAAGACCCGTCTTGAACGCGAATCCGACGGAAAGCCCTGTCATTATTATGGGGGTGGCGAAATAGAGCACCTGCCCCACGCCCTTCATGCCGCCGCCGAAGCCGCCTTCCAGTATGGTCACGATGCCCCTGCCTGCCTGGCTCGGGTTGGATATGAGCAGTATTATAAATCCCACAAACAGCCCCGCGATTATCGCCAGTATGGAGGAAGCCGCGGCGACGTGCCCCCGTGCGTTCATGAGTTTTCTGAATGTCTTCATTGGGCGGCCTCCCTCTTAGAGCCCGCCATATAAAGGCCCAGCTCCTGCACTGTGGTACGCTTGGGGTCGAGATCGGCGACTATTTCGCCCTCGTACATGACAAGTATTCTGTCTGAAACGTCCATTACTTCGTCGAGTTCCAGCGATATGAGCAGCACCGCCTTGCCCTCGTCCCTTTGGGCGACGAGCTGCTTGTGAATGTATTCGATTGCGCCCACATCCAAGCCCCTGGTGGGCTGCACTGCGAGCAGGATTTCGGGGTCGAGGTCTATCTCCCGGGCGACTATCGCCTTTTGCTGGTTGCCGCCGGACATGGAGCGCACCGTAGTGTATGCCCCCTGACCACTTCTAATATCGTACTTTTCGATGAGACCGTCCGCATAGGAGTACATCCTGCCGAACCGCAAAAAGCCGCTTTTGTTGAATTGCTTTGTGTGGTAGCGCTTGAGCGCGAGGTTTTCCGCGAGGTTGTAGTCTAGTATCAAGCCGTCCTTATGCCTGTCCTAGGGTATGTGGCTCATGCCCAGGTCGTTTCTTTTTCTTATCGAAGTGCTGGTTATGTTCTCCCCGTTAAGCTCTATGCTGCCCGACTTGGCGGGCGCAAGACCGCTAAGGGCGTATATCAGCTCGGACTGACCGTTGCCGTCTATCCCCGCGATGCAGACTATTTCGCCCCTTTTTACGTCAAAGCTGACGTTGCGGACGGCGTCCTTGTGCTTGGCATGACCC
>CALNBC010000304.1 GCA_937874755.1 uncultured Clostridia bacterium | reverse complement strand
GGATGGGTCGTATAGCACCAATCCGACGCAGGACCCAAGCCCGAGGGTAGACAGCTTGTCCGGTGCCCGAACTACTTTTTGCTCGGCGATGCTCAGAATATGCGTTTTTGGTGGTATTAAGTCCGCAATGAATTGCGGACTTATGTATCTGTTTTGAGTGTTTGTGCTTGTCGTCTGAAAATTCATATTATACCGCAAATCTATTAGTCAGTACCTTGCAGGATTCGATGTCGGGTATGAGGAAAAAGTGGCCAAAGAAGCTGCTTTCCCTGTCGGAAAACTCCGTTTCCATAAACAGAACGCTGTCCCCCAAATCGCCGTATGCAACTGCCAGCAGGTTCAGTATCGCTCCTGCCATATCGAATACCAGCTCGGGAACGGAGGCTTCTATCTTGAGTCCTGTCATTTCGGATATGGCGGTGATATACGAGCCTATAAGTATGTTGGCTACCTCTTTTAGGGCGGAGGTACCGAACTCTTCCAGCTCTTCTTCGCTCATACCATCGGCAAGGTCGCCTGTGACCGAGCGCACGAGGGTGGTTGCGTCATCCTCGCCGAGCACTAGCAAAATAAACCCATCTATATCCGCAGAAATACCTACAAGAAGACCGGCGACTATGGTTTCCGGTCCATCGAGTATCTGGCATATTTCGTCGTAGCTACAGAACCGAGCCTGCGGTACTTTGACGCTTATCGGTCTAAAAAGCATCTCAGAAAGCGCTGTGGCGGCATGACCGGCGCCTACGCTTTCCAGTTCGCGAAAAAAATCCAGCCTGGTCGCACTCATGATTTGCGCTTTGCTCATAATCACCCGCTCCGTAAATTCTTTGGCTATCTTATATATCGACACTTTGCAGCGCTTATTTAGCAATTAATTCATCCGATAATTTATATAGTTGATTATTATTCTGGTGAATCAGGCGTCTGTAAAATGTAATTATACGGCGAGAAAGGGAGGTGAAGGGCTTGTCAGTGGAATTCAAAGGCATTATCCCTGCGGAACAGATAAACGTTGCAAATAGAGTCGAGGTGCTGGAAAAGCCGGATACAAGTGCAAAGGGGGGCGTACTTCTGCAAGACGGTGTGGTCGTTATTGCCACCGTCGAACAAGGCGAGGGTGAGGAAGCCGCATTGCGCCTGGTCGACGGCAGGCTGCTCAAGGCATCGACAAAGGGCGAGCTCAACCTCTCAAAGGGTGACATCATCGAGGCGGTAGTGGATAAAAGTACAGGTGAGCTACTCCTTAGAATGCTCAACGTCACAGGGGCGGCCGCTAAAGGAGTCCATTCAGGGAACGCACCGGCTTCGCAGCAAGCCATTTCGAATATGATGTCCGCATTGCGGCGCAATCCGGAAATGAAAGCGTCAGAAGCGCTGTTTCTAGCGGAAAACGAAATACAAATAACACCGGAAAAGGCACATGCCGTTTCACAGATGAACCGAGGGGTAGGTCTTGGCGAGCTGCTGGGGCAGCTAATCGATTATTTAGTCGATTCCGGTGAAATTTCACAAACATTTCCACAACAAGCAGCTGGCATACAAGATGCACAAGCATCTCAAAACACCGCAATTCCGCGCCAAATAACGGGGGAGCAAACCCCGACAATCCAAGTTGACGGGCAAGAAGCCGAACAGGTGATGGGCGGGGGTCAAGCTGCGTCGGCGGCGTCAGAATCGAGCTTGCACCCAGTTCAGCTAAATGATATTGCGCAAGCGCAAAGCGCAGGTCAAACTGATTCGTTGGGTATACTTTTCCAGCAAGAGGGAACGGCAGTGCAAAAAGCATCACCCGCTGTTTCGCCGGAGAACCTAAGTGGCGATGCCGCACGTGAAGCAAGTGTCGCGGATGAGGAAGTAAATTTTACAGAAAACAATAATTCATTAAATGAGGTTGCGCAAAATCTTGAACGCAACATCGGTCAGTCTATAAAAACGCAAGTCAACCATAACCTGCAGAGTACCCTCCCGCCCGAAATAGCTTTAACGGGGAAGCTGGAAACGCCTATAGACTTAATGAATGCTGTCTCTGATAGTACCGAGCAAAGCGAGATGGCTGTTTTGACGGGCAACGGCGAACAAGCGCATCAAGGTCAAACCGCCATAAGTGAACAAGGGGAACAAATAGGCAAATTGATAGGTAAGTTGTTCGTTCGCCCGGAGGAGCATACGGGCGAAGGGATTAAAAAAGCGGTGGACGACGCACCCCAAACGCTGAAAATGTTAAAGTCTGCGCTGGAACAATCCGATATGAAGAGTAAGGAAATTGGCATCCGAAACGTAGAACAGGCGATGAAGCAGCTGGAAATCGCAGACAAGCCTCAGCGGTTCGACTACATACAAATCCCCCTTGCACAAAACGGCAAAGGTGAAACGGCAGAGCTTTACGTGTTCAAGCGCAACAAGGGCAATCGCGGAGAAACCGAGGGAGGAACGACAATACTGGTCGCTTTGGACACAAAGCACATCGGCAGGGTGGAAACGCTTCTTTCGGAATCTAAGGGCTGTATAACGCTGGAGTTTCGACTGGAAGAGCAAGGACTAGCGGATGAATTCAGAAAAAGCAGCCAGGAGCTTTCAAAAAATATTGAAGCAGCGGGTTACAAACTGATGGGTATACGGTTTACGGGTTTGGACAAAAGAACCACGTTGCTCAACGCCCAAGAGGCTGTCGGATTTGACATTAAGCGCGCTGATCGCGGGATAGATATCAGGATATGAAAGAATACAAAGCGTATCAGGGAGAGGAAACCCGGGAAGCTGCCGTGCTCAAGTACGAAGAGGGCAAAGACGCAGCGCCCCGCATAACCGCCCTGGGAAAAGGCTACCTTGCAGAGCGCATAGTCAAAGAGGCGCAGGATAACCAAGTCCAGGTAGTGCAAGACGAAGGCCTTTCCCATGTTCTGCATAAGCTCAGCATCGGTGACGCTATCCCCGAGGAGCTATATCGAGTGGTGGCGGAAATACTCTCATTTGTATACAGGATGGACGGCAGGCTCTAGCGAGTCCAAGCGGTAACCCAAGAAAGAGGAAATTCATGGCATTGGACGGTGTGAACTCGACCTATCTGAATATTGCGTTGAGCGGCTTAACCTCCGAAGAAAACACAGGCTCAAGTGCAGAGGAGGGCGTATTTGGCAACATGCTGATGGATGCCCTTTCAAAGCAGGGGAGCGACGTTTCCGGTGGTACGCTATTGGGTCGCTCGTATCAAAACATAGGCGAGCTGGTGCAAAACACAGGTTCGCCGGGCGCGGTGCTTGCGGCACTGATAAGTGCTGGTTCGGGCGAATACTCCCAATATGCACTTAACGGTATTTACGGCTCGTTGCTTGGCACAAGCTACGGCTTCGGCAGTTCCGCTCCTTATGGCGATTTGATAACACAGGCAGCAGGGATGCCGACCGCTTCGCCTTCCATACCCGTGTCTGCGAACATAACGAGCGACGTATCCAATCGCTCGGCCAGGCTTTACTCCTCTGCGATAAATCAGTTCATAGTACAGTACAACCCCCGATATGCCGTCAACCAGAAGGGCAGGGAGGATACCTATTGCAATATATTTGTATGGGACGTTACAAGCGCAATGAACGCCGAGATTCCGCACTATTTCGACAAAAAAACAGGAGAACCCTTAAAGTGCGGCGATAAAGACGCCAGCGAGATGAACGCCAACGCGATGCACGACTGGCTTAAAGAGCACGGCGCGGTATACGGCTGGCACGAGGTCACCGCCTCAGAAGCCCAAAGCTTTGCCAATGCGGGGCATCCCGTGGTTACCGCCATAAAAAGGCCGGGTAGTCATGGTCATGTGCAGGTCGTCTGCCCTTCGAAGGATGGCGCTTATAACGAACTAAAGGGAGTGACCGTCGCCCAGGCGGGTAGCAACCTGACGAGTTATTCCTATATCTCCGACTTGCTTGGAAGTGCCAGCCTGTCCAAGGTTTCGTACTTCGCCCACGCTTAAGATTGACCAATAGATAAGGAGGTGCGACAATGGCACTCACGATCAATAACAGCTCGAAAATTACGGGACTGGCGTCGGGTTTGGAAACCGACAAAATCATCGAGGGACTGATGGTACAATACCAACAAAAGGTTGACAGGCAGTCCCAGAAGACGACCAAGCTCGAATGGACTGCGGACTCTTACCGCGATGTGAACACGCTGATAAAGAACTTCCGTTCAAAATACATGAGCGCGCTTTCTGCCTCGAATATGATGAGCGATTCTGCGTACAGCGATTTCAAAGTCAATATGCTCACAGAAAACAGCGCAGCAACCATAACTGCGGCATCCTCTGCCACCGCGGGCAAGTACACCATAGATAGCATCGAGCAGCTCGCGAAAGCGGCTAATGTCGAAAGCGTCCAGGTTTTTACAGGCGAAAAGTACCTTGGTGACACCAAGCTTGCCGATTTGGAGCTCGCGAATAGAATTGCGTTCGACGAGAATGGCGAGCTCGCGTTTTCCATCAACGGCAAAGAGTGTACCTTCAAAGAGGACGCGACGATATCCGACCTTATTAGGCAAATCAACAATTCGGGCGCGGGCGTGGTAATGCGCTACAGCGAGCTGAAGAAGGGCTTTTCGCTGACCGCGGACAAGACAGGTAGCGATGCCGGTATAACCATCATAAACCACAAGGGCAACGCGTTCTCGTCTGCGGACAGCGCCTTCGGAATCGCCGAGGGGGTTTACAGCGGGCAGGACGCCATCGCCACAATAGAAGGAATGACAGTGACCCATTC
>CALNBC010000303.1 GCA_937874755.1 uncultured Clostridia bacterium | reverse complement strand
CCTGGGTCGGACGATTATCCTGATTGTAGGGGGCGCGGCGATAATCGTCATCGCCCTGGCGGTAGGAATTCTGGGGGGTCTGGTTATCCGACCTTTGGGTATATGTGCGCGAATACTGCGGACGGTTAATCGGCGTAGAATAGGTGTGCCTTGGTGTGTCTGTCGATTGCGAGGCGACCATTCCCGCCACCTTATCCGCGGGGATAGGTCCCCGGTTACTTGCGACTCGTTCGTTATCGCGCAAAACACCGCCCTCGGAAGCGCCTTCGCCAGAACGCACCTCGTCGGAACGGTTCACATCAATTGAATTGGATTGTTCATCGTCAGGAATTTCGCTCGAATTGTCGTAATCGCTGGATGATGAAGGCTCATCCTCGGTTCTTTGGGTAGATGGCCTGCCTCGCTTAACCTCTTGGGGCGGCTCGTCTGAAGAGAGGAGCTCGACGAGTTCCCCCTTTCGGTATTTTGTTATGGACTTTATTCCCGCGAGCTTTGCAATTTCGCGAAGCTCGGCAAGACTTTTGTCATTCAAAATAGATTTGTCCAACATGGTTCCTCCAGATTTATAAAAAGTGCAAAATTCAGCATATTCGCGTTCGCACGTCCTCGCGGCAAAGGCGATATGTGGATTTGGATTTACTCTGCATTGAGTTTTAAAAATTGTCTATCGGCGTTCGTGTGAGGGAAGAAATGCAGAATCTAATTCTAAAAACTCTACGCTAATATTATACCCGACCGGCTATCAAGTCAATCACAGTGTAATAAAAAGCATGAAAATTTTACAAATTGTCAAACTTCCCTCAATTATATTTGGAAGGTCTGTAGGTGAAAGTCTGTCCTTGACGATGTAATTATAGCTTTTTGAATAGCATATAAGTAATATACGCAAAAAAATTGGAAAACATACAGAACGGGGGAAAGAAAATGAACGGCGATATGCAGCAAAAGCCTGCGCGGCTGAAGGCGCACAGCGTTGTGATGGACAACAGGGAGAGGATAAGCGTTACGGGAGTAAACGACGTAGAGAGCTTCAACGATGCCGAGGTGGTGCTTTCAACGGAACAGGGAGTATTGGTGATTACAGGTTCAATGCTGCACATCAGCAGACTAAACTTGGATGACGGTCAACTGGTGCTCGGGGGAGTAATCGACACTGTGGAATACGATGCAATGGAGCAAAAGAAAAGCGGGATTTTCTCGAGGGTATTTCGTTGAGCACAACTCTCTCCCAGCCGGCGCAGATGGCGGCTTGCATTTATGCGGGGCTGCTGATGGGCATATGGCGGGATATTTTAGATATGATACTTCCCACCGCGCGAATGTGGCTGAACGCACTCAAGGATATAGCCTTTTGGGCAGGGTGCGCCTATATTGCAATCTATGCTCTGTTCCACGCGAACGGGCTAATCGTCAGACCGTTCATTTTGGTATGCTTTTTGCTCGGCTTTCTGCTGTGGCGTTTTGCCGCAACTCCTTTCGTGATGGCGATATACAGGTTCGTGTGCTCCGCGATGCGCTCATTTTTTGATAAGTTTTCTAGGCTTCTCGCGTAACAAATGACAATTCCGGCGGTCACAGATTTTTGCGTGGTTCGGACGATAGGACAAGCAACTACCAAGGTGTTTCGAGCAAAAAATGCAAGTATTTAGCAAAGAATTACACAAATAGCGAGCGTGTGCACACAAAGGATACTCCAAATAATAAGGATTTGTTAACAACCTATCTCAATAGTTTACATTATGGGTAAAATTAACTATAATTGCAACAATAGAGTGCGAGAATAGGTGGTGGTGCCCGTGAAGAAAAATAGGCCGCGTTTCAGATTCGAAAGGCTTATATTCCCTGCGGCGTTGCTTGTCGCGCTAGGATTTTTTGCGGTCACTTTGCTCGATCAGCAAGCCAGGATGGACGATATGATTGCCGAGGAAGCGCAGATTCAAGAAGAACTCGAGGATCTCTCAACCGAGAGGGACAGGCTTGATCGAATGATAGATTATGCCGAAACGGACGCTTACATCGAACAGATGGCGAGGGACGTGCTTGGTTGGGTCAAAGAGGGCGAGACTCGCTTTTCTAAGCCATGAATCACCTGTTTTTTTGTTCGAGCTCAAAGTAATAGTGCACAATAATAAAACTGCTTAATTTGCTGCCCCCTTTTGAACGGGGGCTTTATTTGTTATAATCCACAGTAAATAGGGCTTGTTTTTTCGGAGGATTAAATGACGAGATACGCAGTTGCGGATATCGGAACAAACTCAGTCAGGCTGATGCTTGCAGACGAGAACTGTCGCCCGGTGGAAAAAAGGCTGCTGACCACTAGGATAGGCGAAAAGCTATCCGAAACCGGCGGTTTGACGGAAGGCGGTATGGCGCGCACTCTCAACGCACTGAGTGGCTATGCAAAGGCTGCGCATGAGTTCGGCGCACCCCTTTGGGTGTTCGCCACCAGCGCGGTGCGGGACGCGACCAACAAGTCAGTTTTTCTCGATCGCGCACTGGATGCGGGGATACCCGTCGAGGTGGTTAGCGGCGAAACAGAAGCAAAGCTCGCATACTTGGGTATAGGTGCTTTGGAAAAGCTGACTCTTATCGACATTGGCGGCGGCAGCACGGAAGCCGCCAAGGGGGAAGGCGGGGAACTTGGCGCAGCGTATTCGGCTCCTGTTGGCTGCGTGCGCGCCCTGGAAAGGTATGGTTCAAACCCGAGCGATTCTGAGCTTGCCGCGCTTTCCGAGTGGCTGCTGGACGCAAAGGTGTCCGGCGGCGAAATAACGATGTGCGAGGCGCTTGCCTCGTTCAAGCCTGCGGGGAGGGTGTACGCCGTGAGCGGAACCGCCACTTCCCTAGCTTCGATTTTTGCCGGGGTGACGCAGGAATACAGCGCGAGCGCGGTTCACGGCAAAGTAGTCACAAAAGAGGGAATACTAGACGTGTTGGAAAATCTGAAGAAGCTGACTGTTGAGCAGCGCTGCGCGATACCGGTGCTGAGCGATAGGGGTGAGTTGATAATCCACGGTGGAGTGTTGTTGCTTACCTGCATGGATGCCCTTGGGTCGAACGATGTGGTTGTCAGCGACTCCGACAATCTCGAAGGCTACTTGAGGTACAGGCTAAATAGAGGGGAATAAAAAATTGCGCGAGGGGCAGCATTATTCCCTCGCGCTTTTGCATTATTTTTTGAGTTGTTCCAACAGCCTTCTGTCGAACTCCACCGCGGCATCGTAACCCATTCTCTTCAAGCGGAAGTTCATCGCCGCAACCTCGACGATTATAGCCAGGTTCCTGCCCGGTCGGACGGGCAACAGTATCGACGGAAGCGCTACGCCCAGTATCGATATGGTGTCGTAAGCTACTCCCAGCCTGTCGTATTCCTTTTCGGCTTCCCAGTCTTCCATCTCGACGACGAGGTCTATCTTTTTATTGTGCAGCACCGACCCGACTCCGTAGAGGGAGCGTACGTCGACTATTCCGATGCCGCGAAGCTCCATGAGGTATCGCACGAGATCGGGTGCGGAACCAGACAGCCCACCGTCGCTTGTCTTGCGTATTTCAATTACGTCATCCGCCACCAGTCTGTGGCCGCGCTTTACCAGTTCGAGCGCGGTCTCGCTCTTTCCTATGCCCGATTCGCCCATCAACATTATCCCGACGCCGTTTATGTCTATCAGGCCGCCATGGCGAGTGATGCAGGGGGATGTGCGCTCATCCAGATAGCTGACAATCCTGTGGGAAAGGCGGGTGGTGGCCAGGGAGCTTCTGAAAACGGGTACACCGTTTTTTTTAGCGGCTTCTTCCATGAAGGGCAGCAGCTTGTGGCTCCTGCTGACGCAGACCGCGGGCAGGTCATAGGCGAAATAAGTTTCCATGCGCTCGCGGGCGGTGGCTTCTGGAATCTCTGCGAGATAGTTTATCTCTGCGTTGCCGAAGAGTTGTACCCGCTTGTTTGCAAAATGGTGGAAATACCCGGTGCATTGCATTCCGGGGCGATAGACGTCACTCGTATCGACCGTGAAGCTACCCCTCCCGGGGACCGCTATCTCCAGTTCAATTGCTGCAGCGAAGTCTTTGTTTGATATTGTCACAGACTGACCCATTATGCACGCTCCTTTAAGCAGAGGTTAGCACAGCAAAGGCACACATGTCAATTAGCACGAAATGAGCTGGGTAAGGGATAAGAAAAATCTAAAAAATAACGTAATATACTTTATGAGAGGGCGGTAATGTGTTATAGTTAAAACAGAGTCAAAGAGCAGTCGCTGAGGTGATAGACATGTCGGAATATGCTCCCCTTGCACTATTCGTATCATATCCGTTTTGCAAAAGAAAATGTTCCTTTTGCCCGCGTCCGGTTTGCAGCGCACCTGCGTCTACCAGGAGGCGCTATGTTGACGCGTTGCTTCGCGAGCTCGAAGCCTCATCAAAAGCCGCCATTGGTCAAGAGGTTTGCGCCATACGTATCGGCGGTGGGCAAACGAGCCAGGCATCGACTGGGGAACTTGCCGATCTAACAGAATGCATAGTATCGAACTACTCACTCTCTCCAAAAGCAGAAGTAACCCTAAAGGTGTTGCCCGAACCTGCGGTTGGCAAAATAGCCGGGGAATGGAATGACCTCGGATTCAACCGAATAGATTATTCGGTCGTGACGACGGACTCATCCACCAGAAAACTACTTGGTATGCCACAGCTCGATGCGAATTTTGGGCAACCCTCTGGTATCGAAAATTTCGGGGTGTCGCTCTCCTTTGGATTGCCTGGGCAGGACTCACCCGCGCTTGATGCAGAAATAGCAGCTATGCTAGCCCTCGGAACAAAGCACATCGCCCTCAAGCCATTCAAGCTTGCAGCCAATACCCCGCTGGGCGAGCTTTACAAAAAGCATTTGGGCAAGTACGAAGCTTGCAGCAAAAGAGGCATACCGACTAACGAGCAGACCGCCACGATGCTCAATGCCGCCAAAAACACGCTAAAGGGCTTGGGAATGGTGGAGTATCTGCCCCTTAGGTTCGCCCTCCCGGGCTATGAATGCCAGTTCGACGGCGCAATCGCAACGGGGGCGGATGTGCTGGGTTTCGGGTGCAACTCGCGTTCGAGATTTCGCGGAATACACTTTGAGAATACTGAGTTTTTAGATGTATACATCGCAAACTCCCCCGATTTTGACAAGATTACTTCCGAATTTTCCATTCTATGATAGCTGATTAGTCTGGTTTATGTCCCGCCTTTTTCTACATGAAGTCAAAAACTATCCTGTTTCGCATATGCTTAAAGTGACGGCGGTGGACGAAACACCTGCCTCGGTATATAATCCACCCATACAAATTTCAAATTAGGAGAGACTAGGAACAATAATGATAGAATCCACGGCAGGTTATTATTTTAAGCATATAGACGAATTCCCTCTGCCCGGCTTATTGTGCGAGAGCGCGTCCCCGGCGGAGCTTTTTTCTGCTCTCAAGGTATTTTATGACGGCGAGCTGACCGAATGGGCGAAAAGAAAGGGGGAAGACCCCCCTGTTGGAGTGATCGTTTCGGGCGATGTGTTCATCGAGCGGGATGCGGATATCCGTCCGGGCGTGGTGATTCAAGGACCCGCGGTTATCTGCGCGGGTGCGCAAATCAACTCAAATGCGGTCATTGAAGGACCGGTGTACGTCGGCGAAGGCTGTTCCATCGCTGCCCACGCATTTCTTCGACCGTATACGGTGCTCGGCAAAAAGGCTGGCGTAGGGCACGCTTCGGAAGTAAAATGCTGCCTCGTGCAAAACGGGGCAAAGATAGCTTCCCTCGCCTTTGCGGGGGACTCACTGCTCGGGAAAGGTGCCCGGGTAGGCTCTGGAGTCATACTCGCCAACAGGCGGTTTGACCAGTCCAATGCTAGGGTGAAGATTATGGGTGAGCTTTTAGACCTCGGACGGGACTTTTTCGGCTGTGTGCTGGGGGATTATTCGAGGCTGGGGGCAAATTGCGTGACCCTGCCCGGCGCGCATATAGGTCCTTTTTGCAGGATAATGCCCCAGACTGTGCTGCGCGGCTTCTTGCCCGAAGCTACCTCGGTCACAGCTACCCAGCAGCTTGAATGCAAAACTATTCCGCCGATGGAACTAAAGTAGAATACTGGGCGCAAATAATCCAAATAAAATATGAACAATTAGCGGCGTTTTCCGGGTGTATATTTGAACCCAATACGCCGTTTTTTTACATGGTTTTTACGGGTTGGGGCAATTGTGGGTTTGTTCATAATTTGTTTACAAAATTGACTAATCCATGTCACTCTCTCGCGTTGACAGGGTTGGTAACAACCTGTATGCTGAAAACAGGTCGGGAAGCTGACCAAACTTCTTCTTCATTTTTCCTTTTCCTACGGCTAATGCCGACCTTCGCGCGAGAGTGGGGTTCTCGCGCGATTGTTTTTTGGAAAAATTTTAGAATTGGGTATATAGCGAATCAAATCGGGTAAAATGATAGCGTCTTTCCTTCTCCTCGAGAGCCTCGTCGATTCGTCGGCGGGGCTCTTTTTTGCTGTGATTGCCCGAAATGGCTCGCCTGTGCTATACTTTGTGCAAAAACTGGGGGCAATAGAATGAAAACTGCGCTGATCACCGGCGCATCTCGGGGTATTGGGGCGGCATGTGCGCGGGTTTTCGCCGAGAACGGCTGGCAGGTAGCGGTGAATTACAACAAAAGCGAAGCCGAAGCATTAAAGCTGGT
>CALNBC010000302.1 GCA_937874755.1 uncultured Clostridia bacterium | reverse complement strand
CCCCACGAAGGGGTGGACGCGATAGTCGCCTCCGCGGAAATCATATCCTCACTGCAGACCATCGTCACACGCTCAGTCAATCCTCAAGAAAGGGCGTTGCTCACCATAGGCAAGATTGAGGGCGGCCAGGCGCGCAACATTATCGCAGACAGGGGCGTGATGAACGGCACAGTGCGAACCTTCAAGGATTCCGTTCACGAGCAGGTTAAGAGCAGAATAAAAGACATACTCAAAGGTATGGAGCATGTCAGCAAGGTCAACTGCGAATTTAACGAAGTCACTCACTACCCCGTCGTGAACAATCCCCGCCCGTTGGTGGACATGCTGCTCTCCCTCGCGGAGCGCGATGGCGTCATGGTGATGGACAAAATTATGGCGGCGGAGGACTTTGCATTTTATCAGCAATACGTACCGGGGCTTTTCTTCCTGCTCGGCGTGGGCAACGAAGAACACCGCGAGCCGCTGCACAGCCCCCGCTTTAACTTCGACGAGGCGGATTTGCTGGGCGGCGTAGAGGTATTCCGCCGCATAATAGGACTGGAGTAGGCGATGTATCAGCGATTTTCCGAGATTTACGATATTTTTATGGCAGACGTTGACTACGGGGCCTGGGCGGCGAAATTGCTCTCGATATTCGAAAAAAACGGGCATACGGGCAGTTTGAGGATACTTGATGCCGCCTGCGGAACTGGAAATATCACCATACCCCTTGCAAAAGCGGGTCATTCCGTCACAGGTTGCGATTTGTCCGAGAGCATGCTAGACATCGCTTCCCAGAAGGCGCGCAAAGCAGGGTTGAAAATTCCCTTTGTCCATCAATCGATGACAGAACTTTCCATTCACGGGAAGCAAAATATTGTCAACTCTTCCTGCGATGGAGTAAACTATCTTAGGAGCGCTTCAGAAGTCTGCGGATTTTTTGGCAGCGCGTTCGACATACTGCAAAGCGGAGGACTTATAGTATTCGACGTAAGCTCTCGCTACAAGCTGGAGAACATACTATGGGGCAACACCTTTGGCGAGGCGTCCGAGCGGGCTGCGTACCTTTGGAAAAACGCCTATGACCCCGCGAGCAACCTGCTGGAGATGGAGCTTACCTGTTTTTTAAGCGCAGACGGCAAAAGTTACGAGCGCTTTTTTGAACGGCATATACAGCGTGCGCACACCTCGGATGAGCTATTGGGCTGGATGACCGCCTGCGGCTTTGAGGAAGTCGCCGTATTTGACTTTAACACAATGAGAGCGCCTAAACGGGATTCCGAAAGGCTGCTATTTACCGGAAGAAAACCTACGGAGCGACAAAATGGATAAACTGATAAAAGGATTGCTTGCAGATTCGACCGTAAATTTTTATGCTATAAATGCCCCCGAACTCGTGGAGCGGGCTAGGCTAACCCATAAAACCTCCCCCGTATGCACTGCGGCCCTGGGCAGGGCGCTCATGGCGGCGTCTATCCTGGGCGCGATGCAAAAAGTACCAGATGCCGAAGTAAGCCTGATTTTCCGCGGCGGCGGCCCTGCCGGGAACATCGTATGCGTCGGCAGGCAGGACGGTTCAGTCAAGGGGCTTATCGCCAACCCCGCGGTGGATCTGCCCGCGAACGAAAACGGGAAGTTGCCCGTCGGCGAGGCAGTCGGCAAGAATGGGACGCTCACAGTTATTACCGACCTTCGCATGAAGGAGGCGTACACTGGTCAGAGCGCGTTGGTCTCCGGCGAGATTGCCGAGGACATCGCCGCTTACTTCGCAAACAGCCAGCAGCAGCCCTCGGCGGTGTTCCTCGGCGTTCACATGAACAGCACTGGGGTGACCTCTGCTTGCGGGCTTATCGTTCAGGCGATGCCAGGCTGCTCGGACGAGGTGCTCGAAAAAGTAGAAAAGCGGATGTATTCGGCGCAGGAAATGCCCAATCTCATATCTGAAGCGGGGATGAGCCTCGAGCAAGTTATAGACTGGCTATTTTCCGACCTATCACCGCGTATCATAGAAGAGACAACTCCTTTGCTGCACTGCGACTGCAATCGGGAACGCCTCGAGAGGGCGCTTCTGGGGATGGGCGATACGGAACTACTAAAGATGGCGGACGAGCAAAACGGCGCGACCCTGTTGTGCCATTTTTGCAATACTGAATATTCTTTCACCAAAGACGAACTCACAGTGCTTGCCGCCGCCGCAAAAGCCGCCCAAACCGAACGAAAGGACGCGCATGCATAGAACGGGTAAAGTGGTGCCCTTCGCCCAGAACGCCGCATTTTTCCTCAGGCGCGGAGATTTGCGCATGGAGTCAGGCATTCCGAAGGATGCACTTTCATTTTATAAAAAAGCAATAGAACTCACACCCTCGGATTGTACGCCTCACCTTCGCTTGGGGATAGCCTATGCGGATTCGGGATGCGCAAATCTTGCGATAAAAGAGCTTTGCGAAGCTATATGGCGGGGATGCTCGGACGATCCGAACCTGTTTTTTCGCCTCGCCCTTTTGTATATGGATGCCCACGAGTACGAAGCGGCGATCATCTGCTTTAGGGAAATGGCGGATATAGCCGAAAGGCTGGGGGACGATTGCCCGGAAATAGGACCGGTGATAAGCGACGTGCTGTCTCGTCACCTCGCCGATGAAGATACGCTGCAAAACTCACTCTCGGAGGATGCCCGCGAAAAAATTGCGGACCATTCGATGAAAGCCATGGAGGCGCTGGACAAGGGCAACATCAAAAAGGCGATAGCGCTCTTTGAGCGTGCCTGGGCGTTGGCTCCCGATTCCTCGGAACAGGCGAGCAATCTCGCCATGGCCTGCTATTGTGACAAACAATTCACCCGAGCACTCACCGTGTGCAACAGCGCACTCCTGCGCGACCGGGACAATTACATGCTCCGCTGCATACTTGCGCTCATTTACCATTCGACGGGCGACGTTGAATCGCTCAACCGCGAGGCGGATTATTTGACCGAGCTGGACGGCTCGGACAGGTTTGAGCGCATAAAGCTGGGCACCACGCTCTTCGAGGTCGACCGCCCCGAAGGCGCACTCAAGCACTTTAAGGCGGTGCTCGAAACCGCCCCTTGCGACACCGAGGTGCTGCACATGGCGGCGGTCTGCCAATACAACCTGGGAAATATCGACGAAGCGCACAATCTCTGGAAACGCGCCTTGTTCCTCGACCCCAAGGATCCTGTATTCAAGTATTACAAAAAGCTGTGCGAACGGAGCACTCAGGACGTTTACGAGCCCATTGTAAGCTGTATGAGGGAACTTCCCCTCGCGGGAATGCTTCGGCTCTCCGCTTCCATATCCGAAATGCAGGGTGAGACCGAAGAGCAGCGAAGGGCGCGTCCCGAGCTTGAGGAAGCTGTCGAGTGGGCAATAAGGAACGACAACTGGCACATTGCCGCGCTCAACGTGCTCATCACCCTCGACCCCGAGCGCGCCGAAGCGGAGCTTCTGACCGGTCTGTGCGATGCGCGCATACCGCAGGACGTAAAGCAGACCTATCTTGCCATGCTATCACTGATGGGCGAAAACGGTCCGTTCACCGCCGTAATAGACGTCGGTTTGGCGAAGGTCAGCATCAACGTATTCAACGGTCTGGATGAGCTGCCCATAAACTACCGAAGGGTGCCGGAATATTTCGTTGAAAACGCCTCCGAACGCGGAAATACAGACGAGCTCATCCACGAGGGGGTGGCTATTTGGCAGCAGTTCGTATCGGGAGTGGTCGACGACCCGATAGTCATCACTGACGAGCGTGTTCCCGCTTTTGCTGCAGCCCTAGAGTATTCGGCAAAGCGCGCCCTCGGCGAAAAGGTGACCCAAGCAGAACTCATTCACGCATACGGCTCAACAGTCTCAAGGTTTCGAACCGCGAACAACCTTATTTATGACGTCGTGTTCAGCGTGCTTAGTGAGGGTGAATGACTATGATTGACATTGATAGCTTGTTTAAGAATGCGCTGCTAAAAAAGTTGCGCGACGGGGAGAACCCGAAGAAAATCGAAGAAGACATGCCCGACCTTTTGCTCGAATGGTTGGATACACCCAACGCAGCTACCAACGGCGTTTCACCAAACGAGTACTTTTATTCCATGGATTCTGCACAGCTCGCGGACGCGCTATGCGGCTATGTACTCAGCGGAATAACTCCGCCCGACCCACTGCTTAACGCCCTCGAGGATTCGCCCGATTCTGAGCAGCCCCTTTACGAGATACTCTGTGGCAAACGCGGTGCGTTTGAGCGGGTGGAGCAGCTTCTGGAGACACGCCGTGCCGCAGCGGAGCTGCTAAATCAAAAGGGCTCGACACTCCCCGTCGCGGAATACCTGGAAATCGTAAAGCACCCCACCGAAAACCCAGGGCTCAATGAGGCCGCGGCGATGGGGCTGCAAGCAATGGGTGAAGACGTGCGCGAACAACTGCTTAGTGCTCTGAGCGGCGCTTCGGACGAGGCCGCAGACTGCCTATTAGACCTTCTTTCCGGTCTTCCCAAAAAGGACGGGCGCATTTACGACTACCTGCTTCGGCATTTTCGCGGAAGGTACGAGCGAAGGGCGTATCTCGCCAGTTTGCTTGCGCGCTACGGCGACGCCGACGCGATACCCGTGCTCGAGGGCGCGCTCTCATCCGCGGGTTATGCGGATTACATCGCACTTGTGGAAGCCATAGAATCGCTGGGCGGAGTCGTTTCCGAACAACGCGATTTTACCGGAGATCCAGATTATGAAAAGTTGAAACTAAAGAAAAGATGAATGATTATTTCGCCACGTGCAGGTTCGGGCTGGAAAGCGTACTCGCTGGAGAGCTCCGCTTTATTGGGGCGGACAACGTTTCCGCGAAGGACGCGAGGGTGGATTTTTCCGGCGATTTTGCTCTGCTTTGCAGGGCTAATCTCTGCCTTAGGACAGCCGAGCGGGTGTTTATGAAGATTGGCTCCTTCAAGGCGACATCCTTCGAGGAACTTTTTCAGGGCGTTTTTGCCCTGAATTGGGAGGATTATATACCAAAGAGCGCAGCTTTCCCTGTCAAGGGCAAAAGCGCACGCTCTACGCTTCACTCCGTCCCCGATTGCCAATCCATAACAAAAAAAGCCATCGTCGAGAGGCTGCGCAAAGGTCATAGTGTGCGCGTGCTCCCAGAGGACGGTCCGAAGGTCATAGTCGAAGTGGGGTTGCTCGAGGACATCGCCACCCTCGCCTTGGACGCTAGCGGCGCTGGGCTGAACCGAAGGGGCTACCGCACGCTGAACGCCGAAGCACCTATAATTGAAACGCTCGCCGCGGGGCTAGTGTTGCTTTCGGGGTACAGAGGCAAAGGTCCCTTCCTCGACCCTATGTGCGGCTCGGGTACCATCGCAATCGAAGCCGCGCTGATAGCCAAGAACCGCGCCCCGGGGATGCTCAGGCAATTTGCGGCGGAGGAATGGCCTTTTCTTTCAAAAAGGCACTGGAAGGCGGAGCGCGAGCGCGCACAGGACCTCGAGAGGCATGAGTCTTTAGAGAACATAACCGCCAGCGATATAGATGAATCGGTGCTGAAACTCGCACGTTTCCACGCGAACAAGGCGGGGGTTGACCTCGCTTTTAGCCGGGCGGACGTTACAGAGCTGCACCGCCGCGATACGGGGGGTATACTCGTGTGCAACCCCCCGTATGGCGAAAGATTGTCGGATAGGCGCACCTGCGCCGCCCTCTATTCGAAGATGGGGCGGGCGTTTGCCCAGCTTCACGACTGGACGGCGGTTATTATCTCCTCCCACCCGGGATTCGAAAAGAGCTTAGGCAGACGGGCGGACAAGCGCAGAAAGATATACAATTCGGGCTTGCCCTGCCAGGTTTACACCTACAGATACAAATGAGGAATTCGTCATGACAGATAAGCGAAATATCGCAGGCAAGACCCTCCCGGAGTTCCTCGCGGCATACGACCCCAAGTGCTTCGACTGCCCTTCCGTCACTGTGGACATGGCGGTGATTACCCTCGAGGGCGAGGTTTTGCTCATCCGCCGCGGTGACCACCCGAACATAGGTCGCTGGGCATTGCCCGGGGGCTTTTTGAATATGGACGAGACCCTGCACAAGGCAGCCGCCAGGGAGCTTTGCGAGGAAACGGGGCTTAGTAATGTTCCACTCATTCCCTTTGGTATGTTCGGCGAACCCACCCGCGACCCGAGGACGCGCATAATTACCTGCGCCTTCCTCGCCAGGGCGAAGCGGGACGAGCTAACATTCGCCGCAGGCGATGACGCCGCCGATGCAGCGCTGTTTGCTATAAGCATCGAGAAAAAGGACAGAGTGGAAATCCCCGCACCGAAGATTCGCGAGTACGACATCACCCTCCCCTGCACCGCCTGCGGCACACCCTTTGGCAACACTGGAGTGGAATATGTTCTCTCCCTTACTGGTACGGGTAACGGTCAGGGAGTTGCGCTTTGTTCGCGCATCGCGGTGGACGACAACGGCATATTTGTGCTGCTTGGCGGGGTAGTCGGCATCGACGAGCTCGCCGGCGACCACGGGCTGGTGTTGTTCCATGCCCTTAGCAAGTGCGGGATGGTTTGAATAATTAATCTGAACACTTGGCAAAGAGAAATTAAAAAGCACCCCCAAAAAAAGAGGTTGCTTTATTCGCTACACTCACTGGCTATCCCTTGCTCAATATTGCTTTTAACGCCGCTCGCCCATCGATAACACTGATTAAACAGTCAGTTTTCATACCTCGTTGATTAGAACTTAGCAAGCAAATCCTTAAGGTCGCAAACATCTGCCCCATACACATCCTTTAGATATTTCAGCCCGGACAGATAATCCTCTTCGGTAAATGAATTCGTGGTTTCCCGGGGGACGACAATCTTATATCCGAGATAATAGGCGTCGGCGCTCGTATGCCTGCAGCACATATGTGCATGGAGACCTGTTATGACGACCGTGTCGACACCCAGTTCAGAAAGCAGTATCTGCATGTCGGTCTGATAGAAACCGCTGTATCTCCTCTTTGGAACAACAAAGTCGCAATCCTCTGGCATAAGCTCGGGAATTACCTCCGCCCCTTCGGTTCCTCTTATTGCATGGTCGCCCCATAATTCCAATTCCATGTCAATCCCTTTGAGATGGCTGTCGTTAGAATATATAACAGGTATGTTATGCGCCCTTGCCGCTTTGGTCAGCTCCACCAGGGCGGGCACGATTGCACGGCCTCTTTCGCACCCCAATGCGCCTGTAACAAAGTCATTCAGCATGTCAACAACGATTACGGCATATTTGCTCATACAAATTGTCTCCTTTAGTGTAGTCAATATAAATAGAGTATACAAGTGTCTTGTCACCTGTATACCCATTATAAGCGCAATTCTTGCTTTGTCAACTATTCTGTCAAAAGAATACCCAGTTTATTTAGCGCTTCTTTTGCGCGTTCAAAAGCAGCCTCATCGGGGCACAAAACCGTATGCAGGTGCAAACCGCCTGTCAGATAAGATAAAGGCTGGGCTTCTGAGCAGCGAATAATAAATTCGTCAACATCGTTGCGTGTTGATAATTGTAACAGTCCAATGAGCTGACCGTAGACCGGATGCTCGACGATTACGTCGATTACTTTGCAGCCCGCATCGACGATAGCATAGAGCTCGGAAAGCATTCCCTCTGCGTCATGGGCACAGGCAATCTGATGCGAAATGCCTTTATCAGTCATTTGCAACTTGCTTTGTAGGATATAGCCTTTCGGGGTAGCTATGAGATTTGAGCCGCAAGCGCGAAGTATGGCGACGTCGCCAACAATCACTTGCCGGCTCACATTCAGCTTATTGGCCAAGATTTTTGCGCTGACCGGGGAGTCGGCATGCGATAAGATTTTTAGTATTTCGTTGCGCCGCATTTCTGCGTTCATCGGTTTTTCCCTTCAATATGTATTCCTTTTCCCAAATATGCTACCCATTTCGTACTTCATCGGTGCATAGATACGGTTATTCAAACACCGAGCCGTCCGGCACATTTGCATACGAGGGCAATTCCGACGAATCCGCAGCGTCAAAAATCAGGGTTTCGCCTGAAATGTCGAACATATAAGTGTACTTACCGTCATCTGTATTCAGGGTCAGCCTGCCGTCGGCTTCTTCGTAATTACCCACGGCGATATAGCTGCTCAACGGAGAATAGGTGAAGGTGAACTTTCCGCCTTCTTCCAGCTTTACCGTAGGTTTAAGCGCTTCTTTAGATTCCTGCATCACATACTCTCGAATGGGTAGCTTTTGCCCTGTTGTTTGGGCGCAACCTGCCAGCGCAAGGGTGAGAACCAGTGCAAGCAATACCGATAGGGTTCCATGTGAACGAATTGTGAAATTTTTGAATGTCATGTCGCTCTCCTTTTGTTTTCGATTTGAGCGAATTACAGCCCGTTTCGCTCTGCGCGCTTCGTTATCATTTCGCCCGCGATGCTAATCGCAAGCTCCGCCGGGGTCTGGGCTTTTATGTCTATTCCGATGGGGGTGCATACCCTCTCGATGTCCGACTGCGATATACCGTCCTCGCGCAGCAGCTTTTCCACAGCCGCCTTTTTGTGTTTGCTGCCCATGACGCCCACGTAACCCGCCTGAGTGCGCAGCACCTGCTTTTCCACTTCTGAATCGAAGGCGTGCCCGCGGGTCATGATGCAGACGTAGTCGTTCGCGGTTATCGAGATGGTGTCCGAGATGCGCGAAAAGTCCACCAAGCCGACATGTTCGGCAGTAGGAAATAGCTCACTGTTGGCAAACTCGGGTCTGTCATCCAGAGCGACGACCCTGAACCCTAGGTGGGAAAGCACCGGCCCGAGCTCCTGGGCGACGTGGCCGCAACCGAATATTATCGCCCTGCCCGCTGTCACGAACTGTTCGGCGTAGAAGCGGCGATCTGCGAATTCCGCCTTGACAGTCTGCGCGTTGAGTATGCCCTCGAGCCCAACGGGGCAGTTGGGCAGCCCCACGAATCCGCGCGAGCGGGAATACACGCCCATGCCCCAGTCGGATTCGACGGTGGTTTCGGTCACCAACCAGGCGTCCTCGTCCACATCGCACATTTCGCACGCTGCTTCCACTACCCTGAGCACATCCTCTCGCTCGCCGCCTACGTATTGGAAGAACACCGTCACATCGCCGCCGCAAATCATGCCGAGGTTGGCGACGTCATCCTTGGTTAGCTTGAAGGCGGTGGTATACGAGCCTTTTTCTTTGAGGGCTTGTACCGCCATCTGGGTGGAGCGGTACTCCACGGCGCCGCCGCCGATGGTTCCCATCAGGTGCCCGTCCTCGCCCACCAGCATTCTAGCGCCGGTGCCCCGGGGGGTAGAGCCTGAAGATGCGACTACCGTCACCAGAACCGTCGGTTTGTTTGCCCTAAGGCAGTCTCTCAGGGTGCTTAGCAGTTTCTTCATTTACAAATTTCTCCTTTTGTATTAAGCTATTCGTCTTTATCGGCAGGCTCCATAAAGAGCCGCACGCGGTCCCCGGCATCCTCGAATTCGACGCTCACTTCGGCTCCCAAGAAGCGAAGCACGCTCACCCCTGTGTACTGCTGGGGGTTTTCGAACATTCGGGAAGGGTGTATCTTTCTAAGATAGGAAAGCAGCACCCGATTTACCCCCGAGTGTGCGACGCTGAGGGCTTGAGTACACTCCGGACAGGGCGACTCCGTCGAACCGCCTGGCGAGCAACGTCGATTGCCCTATGCCTGCAGTCGACAAAGGCGGGTTCGTCGTTCCTATGCAAAGGCGTACCCCGCCGGCAAAATACGGCTTGGCGTGGCGAACGAGGTAAACTACCCGCTCTTTTCGGCATAAAATTCGGGCGCGCCGGCATCTTCGTTGTAATACATATCCATCCGTCCCCTCTTCCTTTGATATTAGCAATCATACTATATCTCCGAAGTATTTTTGAAACAGCCTTTGAACATCGTCTTTCGCTTCCTTTTCCATCGCATAGAAGCGCGAAAGCACATCCTCCCCAGAGGGGGTTAGCATCGTTCCCCCGCCTTCCCTTCCGCCGTGTTTTCGGTCGACTATCGGAAAGCCGAGCTCCTTCTCTGCGCTATTTATCATCTTCCAAGCTTTGCTGTACGAAATGTTCATTTCCTTGCACGCGGTGAGCACCGAGCCCGTATTCTTCAAAAGAGTGAGCAGCTGGGCAGTGCCCGAGCCGAAGAACACCTCTTCCCTGCACAGGCGAAGGCTAATAGACGGGCGGAACATCTGCTCGTTGTGGAAGGCGACGAGCATGGAGAAGTCCTCCTCGGTGTCTACGTCGTGGAGTATGCCTGGGTCTTCCACGTTTACCCGAGTCCTATGCCCGCAGCAACTTTCCACAGCATCGGCAAGGCTGCCCCCACCGCTGTATTTGATTACTTTTTTGAGTACATCGACAGACAGAAGTATAGGGTGACCCTCCTCGCCGTCCGTTACGGGAACTACGGCACAGCCCTGTTGCTCCATCAGCAGGTCGAGGGTGTTTGCGGTGAAAAGGGGCACGTCCACAGGCATGAAGAAGCACCTGCCGCACTTGTCCGCGATGTAAGAAAAGCCGATTTTGGCGGAATCGAGCATTTGAGTGGATTCGTAATCCTCGTTTTTGACGCAGATGACCCCCAGCTTCGCAACGTGCTTTTCTAGCTCCTCCGCCCTGTAACCCGTAACTATTACTATCGGGTCTACGTCCCCCTGCTTTAGGGTGTGTATCTGCCTGTGGATGATGGAGATCGACCCGAGCTGCACCATGGGCTTGAAGTCCCCCATGCGCGAGGATATTCCCGCAGCCGCAATCACCGCGCCTGTTTTCATGGCAAGCCCTCCTTATTGATAAGGTAAGCAAATCGCAATGCAAACTGAATCTAAAAATGTCACATATATATCATTTTACAGCCTAGCGGCGAATTGGGCAACCGCCCTGGTCGCATTTTAGCCGATTTCAATCAGCAGTCTTCTACCTGTTAAGTCATTTATGTGTAGACGTTCACCTTTTTACTTGTTCGCGCAATTCGTATTATGATAATATCTAAGAAAAATGGGGGTACTTTACATTGCACCTTTTCATCACCGGAGAGATAGGCGCGGGCAAGAGCACGATAGTTAACAGCATACTGCAAAAGGTACATTGCCCCGTTTACGGATTCACCACAAAAAGAGGATCGATTACACCTTTGGGGAGCGATGTTTTTATGTACCCCGCGAGTGGCGGCGAAGGCCGTGCAATTGCCGTCTGCCGCTCGCACAAGGAGTTCAGCGCAGATTTGGATGCGCTCAACGAGTTCGGAATGTCGCTTCTGGCGGGCATTCCCGATGGCGCATTGGTGCTTATGGACGAGCTGGGCTTCCTCGAGGGCAAGGCGACCGCATTTTGCAAGCAGGTGCTCAAAACGTTGGACAGGAACGTAACAGTGCTGGGAGCGATAAAGCCCCTACCCGACCCCTTTCTGGATTCCGTCCGAGCTCACCCGCATGTACGACTTGTAAAGGTGACCCCGCAAACCAGAAACGCCGCCCGCTCTTTGGCAGAAGGATTGTTTTTTGGACAAGCGGGAGCTGCGCAAAATAGTTTTGGGAGTGCGATAAAATGAAAATTGTAGAAGTACTGAAATCCCCCGGCGTAAAGCTCTCGCTGGAGGTGTTCCCACCCAAGGCGAACGCGGATTATTCAAAGATTCAGTCCGCGATAGACGAGATCTGTGCCCTTAAGCCCGCCTTCTTGTCCGTAACCTACGGCGCGGGCGGCACGACCTCGGAAAACACAGTGAAAATCGCGTCCCACGTCCAGCAGGATTTGGGCGTTACCTCCCTCGCCCACCTGACCTGCGTCGGCGCGACCAAAGAGCAAATCCGCAATAAACTCTCCGAGCTGAAAAGCGGCGGGATAGAGAACGTGCTCGCCCTTCGGGGCGACATTCCCGACAGGGAGAACTTCCCCATACCGAACGGGTTTAGCTACGCCTCAGAACTCGTCGACTTCATCAAGAGCGAGTCGGATTTTTGCATAGGCTGCGCATGCTACCCGGAAGGGCATGTCGAGTGCGCCAGCAGAGAGGACGACATAGACCACCTTAAGCTCAAGGTGGAAGCGGGGGCGGAGTTCCTGACAACCCAGATGTTCTTCGACAACAATATACTCTACAACTTCCTTTACCGTTTGCGCGAAAAAGGAGTCACCGCGCCTGTCATACCCGGGATAATGCCCGTCACCAACGCAAACCAGCTTTCGAGGATAGGATCGCTTTCCGGCGCAACGCTGCCGCGAAGGTTCAAAGCGCTAATCGAGCGCTTTGGCGGCTCCCCCGCGGCGATGAACCAGGCGGGCATAGCCTACGCCACCGAGCAAATAATAGACCTCATAGCCAACGGCATCAACACCATCCACGTTTACACGATGAACAAGCCCGACGTCGCCGGGAGCATCATGCGCAATCTTTCGGAAATAATAGGTAAAAGCCTGTGAAGCCCACCCCGAACCCTTCGGAAATATACCGCTATTTGGGTGTTTCCTCCCCCGACCCCGAAACAAAGCGCATGGTCGCCGAATGCTCCGACCTGCTTGTTAAGCAGACGGAGGCGCGATTTGTCCACATGCTATACGGGATTACCGTAGAAAAAGAACGCGTGTTGCTCGCCGACCACGCATTTTTGAGCGCCAGTTTGGCAAAGCACCTTTTGGGCTGCACCCATGCGGTGCTGCTCGCCATGACGTTAGGAACACAGACGGACAGGCTGCTCGCCCGCTACTCGCTGACGAACATCGCCAAAGCCGCGGTGCTCCAGGCAACCGCCGCCGCTCTGGTCGAAGCTGCGTGCAACGATTATTGCGACGAACTGGCAAAGCTTGCGAAGGCAGGCAAATTCACCGGCTCCCCTGCCCATTTGACGGCGCGCTTTTCCCCAGGGTATGGCGATATGCCTTTACATTATCAAAAAGACGTGCTGGAGCTTTTGAACGCGCCCGTTCGCATAGGGCTTACGGCGACGGACAGCTTCATGCTCGCGCCCTCGAAATCGGTTACCGCCTTTGTGGGGGTTTCACCCGTTCCCATAAAAAGCTGCTATGGCGAATGCGAGCTTTGCGGCAAGCACGACTGCGCATTCCGCAAACCTGACCTTTCGGAGTAAACCATGAGCATACTTGATTACCTCGGCAAAAACATACTGATACTCGATGGCGCAATGGGCACCCTTTTGCAACAGCGCGGTCTGTTGCCCGGTCAGCGTCCGGACGATTGGAACATCGAGCACCCGGGCGAGATACGCGCCGTGCATAGAGCGTATTACGAGGCGGGGAGCGACATTGTTCTCACCAACACTTTCGGCTCGAACGGAGTAAAGCTGTTGGGCTCCGCGAAGAGCGTTGAACGCGTCGTTTCTGCTGCTGTGGAAAACGCGAAGGAAGCTGCCGTTGCCGCCCGAACCGACGGAAGGCGGCTTTTCGTGGGCTTGGATGTAGGCCCGACAGGGAAGCTATTAAAGCCTCTTGGTAACCTCGGCTTTTCGGATGCAGTCGCCGCTTTCTCCTCGCTTTGCAACGCGGGGGCAAAGGCGGGAGCGGACTTAATATTCATCGAAACGATGAGCGACCTTTACGAGCTAAAAGCCGCGGTGCTCGCCGCGAAGGAGACGGGTTTGCCCGTTTTCGCCACCGTTGCACCGGACGCGAAGGGAAAACTGCTCACGGGCGGGGACGCAGCCTGCGTAGTCGCGCTGCTTTCCGGTCTCAGGGTGGACGCCCTGGGGTTCAACTGCGGCATGGGTCCTGTCCAGATGAAACCCTTTGTTAAGGAACTGCTCGCCCTTTCGGACATTCCTGTGATAGTAAAGCCCAACGCGGGCATACCGAAGGTCGAAAACGGAAAAACGGCATACGATATAGATGTGCCCACCTTTGCCAGTGAACTGCGCTCCTTCGCGAACGAAGGCGGCCCCCATGGCTCTGGGGCGGT
>CALNBC010000301.1 GCA_937874755.1 uncultured Clostridia bacterium | reverse complement strand
GTGTATAGTCCTGCTCTTTGTTATTTCAGGTGTCTACTCAAAGGGGAGCATATCATTTAATTATCTAGCGCGGTCTTTCTGCATATGTTTATTATTTTCTTGCAGCAAAAACATTTGCTAATACTTAAAATGTTCCATCAACAGCCAACAGCGGGTTACTGTTATTTATTCAAGATACTCATGAATTCATCCCCTGTGATAGTTTCTTTTTCATATAGGTATTTTGCTAGTTCATCCAGCTTCTGCTTGTTTTCAGTTAAAATCTGTTTGGCCTTTTCGTGTTGCTTTTTTACTAGCTCAACTACCTGTCTGTCTATTTCTGCCTGGGTTTCATGGGAACAAGCGAGGGATGTATCGCCGCCCAAGTACTGGTTATTGACGGTCTCCATTGCTACCATATCAAAGTCCTTGCTCATGCCGTACCGAGTAATCATAGCCCGGGCGAGCTTTGTCGCCTGCTCGATGTCGTTGGAAGCGCCTGTAGTAATAGATCCGAGAGAAACCTCCTCTGCGGCGCGTCCACCAGTATAGGTAGCAATTCTGTTTTCCATTTCCTCCTTGCTCATTAGGTAGCGGTTTCCTTCGTCCACCTGCATCGTGTACCCTAAAGCTCCTGAAGTTCGGGGAATAATTGTAATCTTTTGAACGGGCGCCGAGTGAGTCTGCTTAGCGGCCACCAAAGCATGTCCAATTTCGTGGTATGCCACTATAGCCTTTTCTTTGTCGGAAAGGATAGCATTCTTCTTCTGATAACCAGCTACGACAACCTCGATGCTCTCCTCCAAGTCCGCCTGAGTTGCAAAGCTTCGATTGTCCCGAACTGCGCGAAGAGCTGCTTCATTCACAATATTGGCCAGCTCTGCACCGGATGCACCGGAAGCCATACGGGCAATTTTATTGAAATCTATATCGTGTGCAACCTTTATCTTCTTTGCGTGCACTTTAAGAATCTCTTCCCTACCTGTTAGGTCGGGCAGTTCGACAGGCACGCGCCGGTCAAATCTTCCGGGACGTGTAAGTGCAGGGTCGAGGGATTCGGGTCTGTTTGTGGCTGCCAGAATTATAACGCCGTTGTTGCCTTCAAACCCATCCATTTCAGACAAGAGCTGATTGAGGGTTTGCTCTCTTTCATCATTGCCTCCGAAATTTCCATCGCGCTTTTTACCTATGGCATCTATTTCGTCTATGAATACTATGCAAGGCGCTTTTTCCTTTGCCTGCTTAAACAAGTCGCGCACCTTGGAAGCCCCCATCCCCACAAACATCTCGACAAATTCGGAACCCGATATGGAAAAGAAAGGAACCCTGGCTTCACCTGCCACCGCCTTCGCCAGCATAGTTTTACCCGTACCGGGAGGGCCTACCAGCAAGACGCCCTTGGGCATGGATGCTCCTATTTCTTTGTATATGGAAGGATCATGCAGATAATCAACGATTTCGGCCAAATTCTCCTTGGCTTCATCCTGTCCTGCAACATCGCTGAATTTTATTCCTTCTGAGGAATTGACATAGATTTTGGCATTGGATTTACCCATTCCAAACATCATGGAATCGCCGCCGCCGCCGGCCTTGTTCATCAATTTCTTTTGCATGCTTTGCCCGATGCCTACAAGTATGATTATGGGCAGGAGCCAGCTAAGCAAAAAGCTAAAGAAGGGCGACATTTGCTGGACTATCTCGCTCGTAAATTTAGCGCCGGATGAATGAAGCCTCTCTACAAGACCGGGGTCGTCCATTATACCTGTTTTGTAAATTTGCTCATTTTCTTTATCAGTAAAAACTATCTGATTATCTTGAACTTGCACTTGATCTATCTGCTTGTTTACGGTCATGGTCATAAAAGTACCGTAATCAACCTCTTGGATATTCCTTTGGGCAATCCAAGGCATAACGAGCAGATTAAACAGCATCAGCAATAACAACACGATGCCGTAGTAATAGATTAACGGCTTTTTACTTCTTTCATATTAGCGCTCCTTTTATTTTTCTTCTTTCAAATAGGTGAAGGGCTAGCGAATTACTCCTGCCTGCGGTTTAAGAGCCAGTTGTGGTTTGAGACGTTATGCCTTACTCATAAATCACATATAGCGCAATTTGATCCACCACGCCGTCAGTCAGGTAGTAATACAGCGCAGCTAATCCGCAATCCCCAGGTGCGGGCGCAATATCCCTCCAATTGTAAAACAGGTAGGTGCCGCCCTCGTCCACTACCTTCTTTGCACCTAAGAAATCCCCTTCGGCTAGCTCCACACCAGGCAAAACATCTCCGGCGGAATAGATCTCAGTTTCGTCTCCGCTGTCATAAAACGCGGCGCGCACCTCTTCTTCGCTGGCGCCAGGCTGTCCCCCGCGAATCGTCTCCACGCCCGTTCCCGCCATATCCCATGCAATGTCCGTCAGTTTAGCGGGTAGTTCCAGGGTCTCCAAAGAAGGTTCAACGCTGTCTCCCTCGTTCGCTCCCTCGATTGCGATTCCTCTGGTCTCCACAGAAACGGTGGCGATGACGCCCGCGCCCTCAAAACTCACGAACAGCTCGTCCTCTTCAGTCACCCCGAACGAAACGCCGCAAGCTAACCC
>CALNBC010000300.1 GCA_937874755.1 uncultured Clostridia bacterium | reverse complement strand
GTGGACTGGCTCAAATAATCCGTTATTTTCCCCAATATTTGCTGATGGAGCCCCAGCAAGCCCCAACACCACCGCGCCGCCGACGAGTATGACGGCAATTACTGCCAGCGAACCCGTCAGCACGAGCCGCGCTTTGCTAGGGGCTCCTTCAGATTCCGCCGCTACCTTTCGCTTCCGTCTGGAGGGCGTTTCTTTCATTTTTGGCTTTTCGGCTGGCGCAACTGCCACCGTTTCTGCGGACGCCGCCGCTTTCGGTTCCACATGCGACTCCAACGGCGGTTCGACTTGGGTGACCTGTTTTTGTTCTGATGGTGCAGCGGCTTTTACTTCGGTCGCCGCCACAGCGAGATGTTCGTCCTCGTCGGGCAGGAATATGAGCGGTTTCCACTCGTCCTCAGCTACGTTCAGCTCCCGCGGCTCTGCCATAGAAGCCAAATCCCCCGTATTCTCCCACTCCTGGGTTGTTATAAGAGCGCGGGAGGCAGCTTCTCGCCACACGTTCTCTTTGTCCGCTTCGGACAGTTCCCTTCGCGAGAAAGCAGCGTCCGAACAGGTTTTTTTGACTATCGCAATTATCCATAAAGAGAGCTGCCTGTCGTCGTCAAGCGCGTTCGTCTGTTGCCAAGCGCGGCAAAAGCATTCCGCCGCGGCGTTCTTCGCAAGCGCGGTGTCGCCCAACATATCGTATGCCATGGCATAAACCTCACCTGCCCAGTCGTCATAGAGTATTCTGAATGCATCGGGATCGTTTTTCATGACCCTTCTCGCTACGCTCCTGTTATACATGGACAACCCTCCTTGTTATGAATATACATCGCTAAAACCGCAAGGTAAACAGATTCGCAAAAGAGAGCCCTTTTCGACAAACAACGCGGTTAGTCTAGCGAAAGTTCCCGCTGCATACGCTTATAAGACGGCGATCATCGGAATCGATCAATGCAAAGGAGGTGGCTTCTTGCGCAGGAGACAAAGGCGCATTCTCGTTCGCCGAATAATACTTTGCGGGATATGCGTGATGCTGCCCATAATAATTGTTCGCGGGTGCATCATCGCCAACTCCGGCAAAGACGAGGAGGAAGCCCGCGGGAAGGGTCCGTTGGTCACCGTTTATGACGACTCTCAAAAGAGCACGTTTACGGTGAACATGGAAGATTACCTCGTCGGCGTCATCGCCGCGGAAATGCCCGCTTCCTTCGACATAGAGGCGCTTAAGGCACAGGCTGTGGCGGCGCGCACTTATACCGCGAGAAGGTTGAAAGAATACGGCGGGAGCGGCTGCGCTACGGGCTGCGATATCTGTACGGACAGCGGCTGTTGCCAGGCATGGACAAACCCCGCTGGCTTTGCGGGTACCGACAAGTACGATAAAATCTGCGAGGCGGTCTACTCCACCGCCGGCGAAGTCGCGGTCTATGACGGCGAGCTCATCGAGGCGCTGTTCCATTCCACCGCGGGTGGATACACCGAAAACAGCGAGAACGTATTCTCCACCGCGCTGCCTTATTTGAAAAGTGTTTACAGTGACGAGACCTCCGCGCCCCGTTACGAGTCCACAGTCACCATAAGCCGATCCCAGTTTGCCAGGAAGCTAAACTCTGCCTTCGATTGTGAACTCACCGCGGACAGCGTTGACTCGAAGGTCAGCGTTTCCCAAAGGTACGACAGCGGTCGGGTGCAGATGCTTTCCGCCGGGGGTAAGACAGTTACGGGCAGGGAGTTTCGGTCGCTTTTCGGACTGGATTCGACAAATATCACCATCGAATTCGGCAAGGACGACGTGCGCATCCACACCCGCGGTTTCGGTCACGGGGTGGGCATGAGCCAGACGGGAGCGGACGCCAAGGCGAAGGAAGGCTCGAGCTATATTGAGATATTGAAATATTATTATACCGGAATATCTTTAGAAAGGTATTGGTAGCAGAAATATGAAGCTGTTGCTTTTTGGAGGGAGCGGGATGCTGGGAAGGGCTGTACGGCGGAAATTTCCCGGGGAATGGAACGTGTTTTGCCCAACCCGCAGCGAGTTTGATCTTTGCATAGCGGACGCCGCGAGCGAAGCGCTCAACGCATACGAGCCGGACGCTGTGCTGAACTGCGCGGCGCTTACGGATGTTGACCTTTGCGAGCGGGAGCAAGGCAGGGCTTTTGAAGTGAACTGCCTGGCGGTGGCGAGGTTGTCCTCGGCTTGCACCTCCAGTAAGGTTCCGCTTTACCACATTGGGACGGACTATGTATTCGACGGCACTGCAAATGCGCCCATCGCATACATAG
>CALNBC010000299.1 GCA_937874755.1 uncultured Clostridia bacterium | reverse complement strand
ACACCCGGTAATCCCCCTGGGTGTTCCGCTTGAACACTATTTCCATGGGTGTAAATACTCGGGTGCTTTCTCCGTTGCCCAGTATTCCAACGGTGAACTCCCTGCCGGGGATGTATTCCTCTGCAAGCATGCTCCCGCCGTAAATTTCGAGGTTGTGCCCAACGAGCGCCTTCAGCTCCTGGGATGAAATGGCTATGCTAACTTCGGAAATCCCCTTACTGGAGCCTTCGGCGTTGGGTTTTACTATGGCGGGGTACCTGAGCTTCGCCGCCGACTTTGCGCTAGTTATAAGCGCATAGCGCGGGGTGCGAATATGGAAGCTCGCCAGAATGCGCTTGGTTAGCGCCTTGTCCAGCGCAAGGCAGAGAGTGGTTTCGTCCGAGCCTGTGAAGGGTATTCCCAATATGTTTAATAGGGCGGGTACCTGCGCTTCTCTACCGCGACCATTCTTGCCCTCGGCGATGTTGAACGCAATATCGATACGGGTCGTTAAAAGCCGAGTGGGCAACGTTTCGTCCGCTTCAAAAAGTTCGACGTCCCATCCACCCTTTTCAAGTGCTTCCCGGATGGCCTTCACGGTTTCAATGCTGTCCAGTTCGGCTTCCGAGTCCGGCGCGGTATTGTCTGCGCCTTTTTTCAGGTTGTAAATGATGCCCACCTTTCGATGGGGCGGCAAGGGAACGTCGTCGTTCCTCTCTTTCATTTAACTCACATCACTTTCGTTTCGGAGTATGTTTAATCAGTATATGCTGCGCTTTTCAACGCTCACACAGAATTGTTTTACAGCGATTTTAACCCACTGTCAACAGGGTAATTATTAAGTTTTTTCAACTATTTTCAGCACTCAGATAAGCTGGTTCTCAGCTGGAAGGGCTTATTCATTTTCAACATATTTAACGTGCATTTATTCCGCTTTACTATAATTATCGGGCTGGCCTACCTATGCCGCTGCCGAAGTCCGCCATTTTGTTTGACGATGCTGTTCGAGCGACCGAGATTGGGTGCGCAGTCACTTCTATATTGCGAAACCGCGGAAATAATGATATGGTGCTGGTCGTCGGAGATGACGTTTTCATCGAGAATCACATGCAATTCGACGCTCTCGAAGCCGAATACGGTCGCTGCAAAACCTCACTATGCCAAACGATAAACGCCCTGCACGCCAAGTTCGTCCCCTTGGCATCGTACGGCGAACTTGCAGGCGGCGAAAAAAGCAGAATGAAGATCGCGACCAAGTGCGGCATGGCAGGCGATAAAAACGCGCTTATCGCCTGCATAGATTCTTTGAAGAATAAACTTTCGGAGGCCTTGGTGTGAAACCATATATCGCAATTCCCATGGGCGACCCTGCAGGCATAGGGCCTGAAATCGTCGCAAAAGCCATCGCGGACGGGGCAGTTATAGAGGCGGCAAACTGCGTTGTCATCGGCGAAAAGAGCATAATGGAAAACGCCATCCGCGTTAGCAATGCGGATGTTCGCATTAAGGAAATCCAGCATCCCGACGAGGGCGAATACGGGATTGGTGTCTTGAACCTCATCAACTTGGGCAATCTCAAATTCGGCGACTTCAAAATCGGGAAAATCGACGGGAAATGCGGCAAAGCGTCTTTTGAGTACATCGCCAAGGCTATCGAACTCGCAAACAACGGCCAGGTTGCCGCCGTCGCTACGACACCTATAAACAAAGAGGCATTGCAAGCCGGCGGTGTACCCTACATAGGGCATACTGAGATATTCGGCGATTTGACTGATACGCCCGACCCCTTGACGCTTTTTCAGGTGCGAAACCTCAGAGTGTTTTTCCTGTCCCGCCATGTCTCTATGCTCGAAGCCTGTGCTTTGGTTAAAAAAGAGCGCATAATAGAGTATGTCAAGCGCTGCCAAGAAGCGCTCGTTCAACTGGGCGTGCAGGAAGGTACGATGGCTGTCGCAGGGTTAAACCCTCACAGCGGCGAGCACGGTCTGTTTGGAGTAGAGGAGGTCAAAGAAGTGCTTCCCGCAGTCGAACAGCTGAAAAAAGAGGGCTATGCGGTCGAAGGGCCCATTGGCGCAGACTCGGTATTCCACTTGGCATTGAAGGGTCGATACAATAGCGTTTTAAGCCTGTACCACGACCAGGGGCACATCGCAACAAAGACACTGGCTTTTGATAAAACTATCTCCATCACCTGCGGGATGCCGATTCTGCGCACCTCGGTCGACCACGGCACCGCCCTCGACATCGTCGGCACCGGAAAGGCGAGCGCAGTCAGCATGGTCGAGGCAATCCTGCTTGCTGCGCAGTATGCGCCTAATTTTCACCGCGGGGTATAGCCAAATCAGTCTATGACTCAGCCATAAAGCAACAAGCCCGGTCGGGGTTACTTTATCCCCAAGCCGGGCTTGTTATGCTCACAAGTTATAGTTATGCCTTTCCCAAAAGCGCGTCCAAGGCGGGCTCTATTTCCGGCACTTCTGCAAGTTCTATTCGACCTGTATCGGAAAAATCAGCGGTCTTTGGGTTGATTGGGAGCGTTGCAAGAAGAGGCAACCCAAGTTCCTTTGCAGTTTCTTCGGTCTTCCCTTTCCCGAAGGGATAATGCCGCTTGCCGCAGTCCGGGCAATCCATAAAAGACATATTCTCTATTAGGCCGAGTACGGGTACGTTCATCATCTCAGCCATGTGGACGGCTTTTTTGACTATCATCCCTACGAGATCCTGGGGGGTCGTTACCACGATTATGCCATCCACCGGCAGGGACTGGAACACGGTCAGGGGAACGTCGCCCGTTCCCGGGGGCATATCGATGAACATGACGTCCAGAGGGCTCCAGCGAACATCGTTCCAGAACTGTTGAATGACGCCGGCAAGTATCGGTCCGCGCCAGATTACGGGTGTATCCTCGGATTCGAGGAGCAGGTTCACGCTGACCAGTTCGATTCCGGTTATGGTCGATGCGGGAATCATCTTTTCGCCATCGCCCTTTAGTGTCTCTTTCAAGCCGAACATCCTGGGCATTGAAGGGCCGGTTATGTCCGCGTCCATCACTCCTACAGACAGTGCGCGCCTTCTAGCCAAGGAGGCTAAAAGCGCAGTAACGGACGATTTGCCGACCCCGCCCTTTCCGCTAACCACGGCAAACACCTTTTTTATAGGTTGAGCCGCGATGGCGCTCTCCTTCTTTTGGCCGCTTTTATTGCTTGCGCATCCGGCGCATTCCGGCATTGTGCCACACTTTTCCGGTTCACAGGAACTGCTCATCGTTTACCTCCGTCACAAAAAATCCAAGCAACATAATTCTAACCCTGCAATTAACAAAATACAAGACTTGTTCGACGAGTAGTGATATAATGCCTATTTAGGATGAAACATAGGAGAAAGAATGGAAATCCCTGCCTTTTTGGGACGAACTGAACGGCTTATGGGCAAAGACGCCGTCGAAAAACTGCTCAAAGCAAAGGTGGCGGTTTTTGGGCTGGGTGGAGTGGGTTCATTTGCGGCGGAGTCGCTTGCTCGAAGCGGTATAGGCTCGCTGCTCCTGGTAGACGGGGACGACATCGAGGAGAGCAACATCAACCGCCAGTTATTCGCGCTTAGGTCGACCATCGGTATGCCCAAAGTCCTCGCCGCCAAGAATCGGATATTGGACATCAACCCGGATTGCGAGGTGGAGGCAAAAAAGCTATTCTACCTCCCTGGAAGCGGAGAGCTGATAGACGGATGCGACGTGGTCATAGACGCGATGGACACCGTCGCAGCCAAGCTCGCCCTCGCAGAGGAATGCGCTGAAAAGGGCATAATGCTATACTCTTCCATGGGAACGGGCAACAAGCTAGACCCTTCGCGGCTTAAGCTGGGTGATATTTATTCCACGAGCGTCTGTCCTCTTTGCAGGGTCATGCGCCGTGAGCTAAAAAGGCGCGGAATAAACCAGCTTGCCGTAGTGTGGTCGGACGAACCGCCAAAGGAGCCTAAATACCCCGGCGATGAGCGTCATTCGGGTCGCCCCTCGCTCGCCAGTTGCGCCTTCGTACCGCCAGTTGCGGGGCTATTGCTCTGCTCAGCCACAGTTAAATACATTGTTGGAGATTTGGATGACTAAAAAAGAACGTTTGCTCGCTATATTTATGTTGTTTTGCTTTGTCGTTTCCCTAGCGGCGCTGATAGTAGGCACGGTGAAGAACAACGAGTCTCTGGTGCTTTCCGGGTTCGGCATCATGATTGCAGTATTCCTGTACTCTCTGTACGCCAAAAAAAGGTTGCAGAGCAATTATGTCGAGGAACAGGAGCGCAGGAAAGCGGAGCAACAAAAGGGCGATAATATAGTCGATGAAGGCGAAAGCAAACCTAAAGATAACGAATACTAAACGAACTACGATGGAGGAGAAAATGAACACCAGAAAGGAATCATTAAAACACGCCGTACTAGCCGCTATCGCCCTTGCTGCAATTTGCCTGATACTTGGAATCACCATGTGGCTCGTCCCCTGGGCATCTCTCACCGCCGCTGGGATACTCGTCGCCATAGGTGTATCGGTAATATGCGTCGCCTGTATCGTATACGCTCGGGGCGCAGCGGGTAGTGCTATAGCACAAAAGGGAATAGATAAGAAGGACGACCGCTATAAATACGCGAAGGACAAAGCTTTCGCACTCGTTGGCAAAATCGCTATATTGCTGTTGCTTGCGCTTTCGGCGATACTGCTGATAACCGGCCAGGTTGCGACCACCGCATTTTTCCCCATAATACTCGGATTTTTTGTGCTTTTTATGCTTGTAATCATTGCGACGCTATTTTATATAAACAAACTGTGAGCAGCCCAAAAATGAAGGAGAAGTTATGCCTGATATAACCCAATTAAAGGAGTATGCGAAGCTTGCTGTGCGCACTGGCGCAAACGTCCAAAACAGCCAGAAGCTCACAATAAGCGCACCGGTGGAGTGTGCCGAATTTGTGGAACTCCTTACCGACGCCGCTTTTGCAGCCGGAGCGTCAGACGTTGAGGTATTCTGGGGCTTCCAGAAGCTCAGCCGCCTTCGCCTCAAAAACGTACCGGCAGAAGTGCTGACC
>CALNBC010000298.1 GCA_937874755.1 uncultured Clostridia bacterium | reverse complement strand
CCCGGCCCTGTTGGCCCTTGATGGTCATGGCGACAATGTCGTTTCTGTCCACCCCGGAGTTCCTTATAGCTTGCTTGCAGCCTTCAAACAGCGCGGGAAGCATGTCCTCTGCCTTTTGTTCCACATAGCCAGGCTTAGGGTAATAACAGGGATATTCCCTATAATCGGAGCCTATGAGGGTACCGTCAAAATCGAACACACATGTTTTGCAGCCGGTTGTACCGGCGTCAATACCAACAAGGTATTTTCCCATTTAGATTCCTCCATTCTCATTTCTCGTTTCTCGTTTTGCGAAGGTTAATTAGAATTAGTAGAAGAGCTGAAGTGTTTAGCTTAGGGTTATTCGTGAATCTGCACAAATCTATATTATCATGTATGCGAAGCACATCACTATTCCGAATTTTCCGCATGGCATGAAATAAACGAAAGGGTTTGAGTGCAAATTGCACTCAAACTTGAAAGTATAGTGGCGAACTCGCGCTGTTGAGCAACGGAGATACCCGTGATATAATTGCGATAAACGCTTGTTTATTGCAGGAAGGAGGGCGTTGTGACTTTTAATCAGCTGGAAATTTTTATAGCGTTGGTCGAAACAGGCAGCTTCTCTGCCGCAGCTGAAACTCTTTATGTGTCTCAATCCACACTGTCAAAACAGATAAAGGTTCTCGAAAAGGAGCTCGATACCCGCCTATTAACAAGGAAAGCTACTGGTGTGGAGCTTACTTCCTCGGGCATGCTTTTTTTGAGTTTTGCACAATCGGTCACCAAAGAACTTCATAGTCTAAAGAGCGCTATTTCTCCCTACACCACCCTCAGCAAAAAGCAGATAACTATATGCTCCGAGCCTGGCATGACCCCTTATGGGATTCTGGACATAATCGATGATTACCAACGCGAGGAGAATCCCGGAATAGTGATCAACTTTAGGGAGCATGGCTTCGAGGAGCTTTACGCCATGTTGGACAGGCGCGAGGCGGATATGGCTATTATCTGGGAGGAAAACGCCGATGCCCGCGGCTACGATGCCATGCGCATATTGGCCGACGAATCGGTGGCGATAATGTCCGCGAAGCATCCTTTGGCGCACAAGGGACATGTAGATATATCCGAGCTTTCCTGCGAGAGCTTTAGCGTGCATCAGCGCTGTGCGGTGGGCAAATGCACTGCATCGCTATGCGAGGCGGCGGATTTCACACCCATTGTGGCATATCTGGTATCGCGCACTTCTTCCCAGATCGACCTTGCGGAGATGGGAAAGGCTGTCAGCTTTGTTATGGGCGAACGCGCCTACTCATGGAACAACCCGTCCGTTGCGATACTTAGGCTCAACAATCCACTCATAGCTCATGTACTAGCGGTCATCCCCAAGGAGGACGCTTCCCCAGAAGCGCGCAAATTCCGGCGATATCTGGCATATAAACTTAACGAACGCACTTATATAACCGCTAAACCGGTATAACTGGTTTTAACTAAGGGAGCGTGCGTGTAAATGACGCTCCCTCTATGTTTTTTAGGAGGGTAGCACGCCCAATTCTTTGAGCATGTCGAAGGCTTCGATTATCTCGACGACGCCCTGGCTGCCGATAATCTCCGCGCCGGCGGACAGGAATGCGTACGCGTTCTGCGGGCGCGGGAATTTGACTCCGGACACTTTTAACCGGGTATTGCTACCTTTAATGGTATCTAGGATTATCTTGCACTGTTGCATATTCGGACCCTGGAACTGCCCTGTAGAGGACTTTACCCAATCGATTCCGTGGTCAACTGCCATCTTTGATGCCAGGCGGATCTGTTCGTCATTCAAGCGGAACACTTCGATTATGAGCTTAGTCTCGATATCGCCTGCGACCTTCTTGAACAACGTCAGCTCTTCATCGACGATGTCGTATCTACCGGACAGGAATGCAGGCTGGTTCATGGTCAAATCAAGTGTGGTGCAACCCATGCTCACGTTGTCGGCCATGGTTTGGGCTTTGGCCTTTGGGGTGTCCATTCCCAGGGGGAATCCACCGCCCGCACCAACGCGGATTCCGGTGCCCTTTAACTCTTTGGCGATGATGGGCAACCAGTGAGAGTATACTATGAACGAACGAAGTTTGTAATCTTTGCAGATTTTGATCCAGTCGTACAGTTCTTCCTCTGTGTAGCAGTTGGGAGTGAACAGCTCAAGATACTTGCCGACGGTTTCTTTGGTTTCTTTTCTGGCGTCGAATTTCATATTGGACTCCTTTCGGTCAAAAAGCTATTGTGTGCAGAAATTATCCCTTATACAAATTTATAAGACATGCAGCTTTTTTACAATTCGAATCGTGCACCAACCCTTTCCATAGGCGAATAGCGGATTGATAAGTGATTCCAAATACAACGAAAAACACCCCCTCGCTTTCGGCATTAGCTGCCATCTAAACGATGGGGTGTTGGTTGGCAAACTCGCCTGACTAACTATTAATAGTTTTCAGCCCTGCGCTCGAAGTATGCCAGAGGGTGTGCGCAAACCGGGCAAAGGTCCGGGGCGTCGCCTTCCATGTGGATATAGCCGCAGTTGCGGCACTTCCAACCTTTAGGTGCGTCCCCAGAGAAGGTCTTCCCTTCTTCGTAGGTCTTCAGAATCTTACGATAGCGTTCCTCGTGGGTCTTTTCAACTCCGGCAACGGCTTCAAACAGTTCGGCAAGCTTGTCGAAACCTTCCTCGCGCGCTTCCTTTGCCATGCGGGGGTACATATTTGTCCACTCGTCGTGCTCTCCATCAGCCGCGTGTTCGAGGTTGAAGGGAACGTCTCCTAGAAGGTCTAGCTCCTTGAACCAGAGCTTACCGTGCTCTTTTTCCTGGTTGGCGGTTTCGAGGAAAATGTCAGCCATCTGCTCAAAACCAGCCTTCTTCGCTGTGCTTGAGTAGTAAGTGTATTTGCTGCGAGCCATGGATTCGCCCGCGAATGCTTCCCATAGGTTCTCTTTGGTCTTTGTTCCTTCATATTTACTCATTATTGCTTCCTCCTTATGTAAATTATTGTATTTTTACCGAAGTTCGGTAATGTCCTAAATAGAAGTATATCGCTTTGTAAATAATCTGTCCAGTCCTATCAATTAAAACACAATTTTCAAAAGCCGATTCTTTTTTCAATTATTCCGCCGCCTAGGCAGACATCGTTATCGTATAGTACCGCCCATTGACCAGGCGTCACCGCACGCTGCTTCGACTCAAAAGTGATGAATGCGCCGTTTTTCACCAGCTCCACGTGCGCTTTCTGATCCGGCTGGCGGTAACGATGCTTTACTGTACAGTCGAAGGACTTCGCGGGAGGCTCACCTTCTATCCAGTTCACTTCCCCGGTTTCTAGAGCTTTTGAATAAAGTAGATCCGTCTCGCCGTGGGTGACTATGAGCTTATTGTTCTCGAGATCCTTGTCTACGACAAACCAACGCCCGCCATCCGGTGCACCGCCGATACCAAGACCGCGCCTTTGACCGAGGGTATAGAACATTAGACCGTCGTGCTTCCCAACTACCTCGCCTTCAGGTGTGACCATATCTCCAGGCTGGGCAGGCAGGTATTGCATCAAAAAATGCTTGAACTTGCGCTCGCCGATAAAGCAGATTCCTGTTGAATCCTTTTTCCCCGCAGTGCTCAGTCCTGCTTTTTCCGCAATCTGCCGCAATTCAGTCTTCTTCATTCCGCCTATGGGGAACATCGCCCGACTGAGTTGGTTCTGGTGCAACCCTGCTAAGAAATAGCTTTGATCCTTTCCATCGTCTACAGCGCGGAGCAACTGTGTTTTGGTTCCGTTTTTTCGAACTTGCGCATAATGGCCGGTGGCTAAGTAATTGCCACCGGCTTTGCTCGCAAAATCCAAAAATGCTTTGAATTTGATCTCAGAATTACACAATACATCCGGATTGGGAGTTCTCCCCGCTCTGTATTCCTCGAGGAATACGGAGAAAACCCGCTCCCAGTACTCCTTAGCAAAATTGACAGAATAATAAGGTATGCCTATTTTGTCGCATACGCGGCGAACGTCGTCATAATCCTCGACGGCGGTACATACTCCGTCTTCATCCTGCTCTTCCCAGTTCTTCATGAACACGCCAACTACTTCGTAGCCTTGCTCCACAAGCAGTAGAGCAGCTACCGAGGAATCAACTCCGCCCGACATGCCCACGATAACACGTTCCACTATGACTTTTCCTCCATGGAAACAAACTCAAAGCCTATTTCCTCTATAACATCGATCACTTCGGATGCGGAAATTGGCTCTTCAGCGGAAAATTTCGCCGTTCCCTTTTTAAGGTCAACCTGAACTTTCTCTACACCGTCGATTGAGATCAACGCTTTTCTGACGCTTTCGGCACAGTTCATGCAGTTCATCCCGTTTATATTAACGTAATAGTTTTTCATAAAGAATTCTCCTTTCAATAGCTCCGTATATATTATAATGGTTTTTCCCCTCGAATCAACAGCCATATTTGCCAGTCTGTTCGATTCGTGACATAATACATTGAATTGTTATTATTAAGGAGGCGAGCATGAGAAACAAATACAACCGCAGGAATGGCGAACAGCTCGGCCTTATGAAGCTTGCGATGCTCCTTCTGCTCGCTATTGTAATAGTAGCCGGAGCAATCTACTTTTTTGAAATCACACCTGAGCAGCTTGACAGCGCTGCGGAACAGCTAATATCGACAACAAGTCCCAACCCAACAGCACAGGGCATAGTGCCGACAGCAACGCCCCTTTCTACGCAATCGGAACCCAATTCCCAAGCAGTACTCCCGGTAAAGGGAAAGTTGTCGGTCGTTTTCTTGGAAGTGGGAAATGCCGACTGCACATTCGTACAAAGCCCTAACGGAAAGACCATGCTAATAGATTCCGGCGAGAGCGGTGCATTTTATACAATTGACGATTTCCTCAAGCGCTGTGGCATTTCAAAAATAGATGTTCTTGTGGCGACTCATCCCCACAATGACCACATAGGCAGCATGGAAAGAATAATAGAGAATTACGCAATAGACAAGATATACATGCCCAAAGTCGCGCACAACACCCCGACGTATGAAAACCTGCTGACAGCGATAACCGAAAAGGGAATGAAGATAAAAGACGCCAGCGGCGGAATGAATTCGGTGATACCCTTCGACGACAATGTGAGCGTGAGGATACTATCTCCTCTAGATGACGAATACTCCCGCCTCAACGATTACAGTGTCGTGCTAAGGCTGGATTACAACAATTCCTCCTTCCTACTCACCGGGGACATCGAGAGTGACGCGGAATGTGATATCGTTTCGAAATACTCCGAGCTGTTGAGGGCGGATGTGCTAAAGGTACCCCACCACGGCTCATCGTCTTCCAGTACAGAGGAGTTCCTTTCAGCCGTCGATCCCGATTACGCTATTATCTCTTGCGATATCGATTCGGATTACAATCATCCCTCGGCAGAGGTAATCGATAAGCTGAATGTAGTTGGGGCAGAACAATACAGGACGGATTTATTCGGAACCATCGCCGTCATTACGGATGGATACGGCTTTGAGATTAAGACGGAATACTACGGCGAATAAAGAACGGGTTGCCCGAGGGCGACCCGTTCTTTATGAACTATTCAACATGTACGATACTAATTGGTGAGTATTTAATTAGTGTTTAGAACTCCCATGTTGCCCCTTCGTGACAAACGTCTAATAGCTTAACTTCCCACTTATGCTCAAGATGCTTGACGGCGTTGTTCATCCTCTGGCGAAATTGCCGGTAGTCCTTTTCTAGGAATGCAATCATCGTCGGTCCTGCACCGGAAAGGCAGCAGCCTAAAGCGCCGTTTTTTTCCGCCTCGGAGACAACATAGTCAAAGCCGGGGATTAACTCCTTGCGGTAAGGCTGGTGTAGCCTATCCTGCAACGCTGTTCGGATAAGATCCATTCTGCCCTGGGTCATCGCGCCTACCATCAAAGCAGACCTAGAGACATTGAACACCGCATCTTCCATAGAGACGCAAGTCGGCAGAACAGCGCGCGCCTTTTTAGTTGAAAGAGGGAAGTCGGGTATCAATGCGCAACACTTCAACCTTTGGGGAGGTGCTATGTGAACATATTGCACCTTGCCTTCGGTTATCGCCCCGGCGGTCATGCCGCCGACAAAGGTGGGGAGAATGTTATCCGGGTGACCTTCGATTTCCGCTGCAATAGATATCATATCGTCAGTGGAGAGGGCACCGTCGCTGATAATGTTTGCCGCTATTATTCCACCGACGACACATGCGGAGCTGGAACCCAGTCCTCGAGTCTGGGGGATCCTGTTCGTTTGCCTTATGCGTAGCCCTGGCATCGGGACGCCCGTTTCCTCTAGAGCGCGCTTGATAGAGCGGTATACTAAATTGCGCTCGTCGTCTGCGATATAAAACCCCTGGTTCTCACCGACATTTATCTCCAATCCGCTATCGCACACTTCAAATTCTATTTCGTTGTATAGGCTAAGAGCCATGCCGATACTGTCAAATCCGGAACCCATATTTGCAGTTGAGCAGGGCACTTTAATAGAGGGCATCTTATAACCTCCGCTTTATTGAACAATAGTGAGATTATACCACAATATGCGCATTTATGCATTAACGCTTTTAGAGATCAAATTCTACAATCGTTTAATACAGTTATTATAAGAGAAGGCGCGAAGCGATACTAATACGCTTCGCGCTGTGATATGAAAGCCGACACAGGGATTCCTTCGGCTGGAAATCAATCCTCTTCTTCTTCGCCTTCCTTTTTGGCCTTTTCGATGATCTTTGCCGCGATGTTGCCGGGAACCTCGTCGTAGCGCTCGAAAGAACTGGAGAAGCTGCCGCGCCCCTGGGTCATGGAGCGGAGGTCAGTTGCGTACTTGAACATTTCAGCGTAAGGCACTTCCGCGACAACTTCTTGCACGCCTCCACCAAGGGGGTTCATGCCAAGTATGCGACCGCGGCGGCGGTTCATGTCGCCTATTATGTCGCCCATGTAATCGTCCGGAACGACGACTTTATAGGTGTAAATCGGCTCGAGGAGCGTTGGCTGAGCTTCGGCGCAGCCCTTCTTATACGCGAGTCTTGCAGCTGTGCGGAATGCCATTTCGTTGGAGTCGACCGCGTGATACGAACCGTCGTACAATGTGCAACGGATGTTTATCATCGGGTAACCGGCAAGTACACCCTTGTTTACCGCTTCGCGGAGGCCTTTTTCAACTGCAGGGATGAAGTTCCTGGGAACTACGCCTCCGACGATTTTATCCACAAATTCGAATTCGGAGGAACCGTCTAAAATAGGCTCAAATTCGACCCAAACATCGCCGAACTGACCGTGCCCGCCGGACTGCTTCTTGTGGCGACCCTGGGCTTTCGCGGACTTCTTAATAGTCTCGCGGTAGGGTATTTTAGGGTCTTGAAGCTCGGCTTCGACATTGAACTTGTTTTTCAGCTTCGCGCATATAACGTCAATATGCATCTCGCCGACGCCAGAAAGCAGCATATCTCCCGTTTCGACACTCTTTTCCACCTTGAAAGTTCCATCTTCTTCGAGAAGTTTGTACAGCCCGCCGAAGACCTTGTCTTCTTCGCCGCGCTTTTTGGCGGTGACCGCCATGGAAATAGACGGCGGAACGAACTCGATGCGCGGGTATTCGACCTGATTCTGAGGGTCGCAAAGCGTGTCACCGGTTGCGGTGTACTGGAGTTTGGCAACCGCGCCGATATCGCCGGCGACAATTTCGTCTATGCTGTACGTCTTCTTGCCGACCATGTATAGAACGCCGCTGTTCTTCTCATTCTTTTCTGAGGTGGGGTTATAGACCTGTGTGTCTGCCGTAATCTTGCCGGAATAGACTTTGAACAGCGAGATCTTGCCGACAAAAGCGTCCGCCAACGTTTTAAATACCTGGGCTGAGAAAGGTTCGTCAACTGAAAAGGTGCGCTTTACGGGCGAATCGTCCTTCGGGTTGGTGCCTTCTTTGGCAGCGGCTTCGTCCGGTGCTGGGAAGAATCGGACAATGCTGTCCATCAGTCGGGTAACGCCAAGCTGAGTAGAGGCGGCGGTGCAGAATACCGGTGTGAGCGAAGCGGTCAGGATGCCAGTGCGGATACCGACGGTAAGTTCGTCGATGGTGAAGTTCTCACCTTCAAAGAATTTTTCCATCAGTTCTTCTGAGCTTTCGGCTGCGGTTTCCACCAAAATTGAATGGTACTCTTCTACATAGTCTACAAGGTCGGCGGGAATAGCGACCTTCTTGTTCTGCTTAGGGTCGAATTCATAGGCCTCTCTAGATGCTATATCTACATATCCCACGAACTTCTCGCCGTTCATTATGGGAAGCTGCAGCGGTACGACCGACGGTCCGAACTGATCGCGAAGGGCACCGAATACTTTCGCGAAGTTGGCGTTCTCAGTGTCCATACGGTTGATGACAAAAGCCCTAGGGAGATTCTGCTCTTTGCAAAGCTTAAATGCCTTTCCCGCGCCTACCGTTACACCGGAGACTGCGCCGACGACTATAATTGCCGCGTCTACAACGGCGAGAGTGCTCTGAACTTCGCCTTCAAAGTCGAAATAGCCGGGAGCGTCGATGATGTTTATCTTATGGTCACTCCATTCAATTGGCGCAAGAGCAGCGCTAATTGAAATTTGGCGTTTGATTTCTTCAGGATCGTAGTCTGTGGTTGCGGTGCCCGCGTCCACGCTGCCCATGCGTCCGATAGCGCCGGAGGTAAACAGCATCGCTTCGGTAAGGGTGGTCTTGCCCTCGCCTCCGTGGCCGATCATACCGACATTTCGGATTTGTTTGGTTGAGTAGGTCTTCATATGCTGGATTCCCCCTGTTGATTTATAATGAATTGAATTAATTTTTAAAAAACGTGACTTGTGCAAACATTTGAATGTTTTAAAGCACCTTTACTATAATAACAGTCCGGACGAATTCTGTAAACTAAAAAAACACCGAAATGCCTAGGGTGTATGGAGAAGCAGAATCCTTCTTGTGAATAAATAGGAATAAATCTATAAATAAACCCTTAGCTTGTATCGCAGTCAATATAAGAATGTTGATTCCTATGTCATTTTCGTCTAATTATTAAAACAGTAGCCGGACGATAAAACGCCCGGCAGTACTAATCGTGAGGTTACCCTTAATCATCCCGTTTTTTCAGCGATGCCTCGTATTCTGCCTCGCAATCGTCGCGATAGCGCACCATCATGCCTCTAAAAAGCTCTGCGGTCGTTGGCGGGGTATAAGTTATGGCGTTTGCGCCTGCATCTATCGTTCGGCGTATCGACTCGGGAGTTGAGCCGCCAGTGGCAATTATCGGAACGTCTGGGAATTCTTTGCGTATGGAGCCGACGATTAACGGGGTTTTCGCCGCGCAGGACACGTTGAGGATAGAAGCCCCTGATTTCAATCGGGAAGCGATGTCCGTATATTCGGAAACCACGGTGATTACAATCGGAATATCTATTACTGAGGCGACTCTCTTAATGGATTCATTCGGCGTTGGCGCGTTGAGCACAACGCCCATCGCACCCTGGAACTCCGCGTCCTGCGCTAGATTGGTGACCCGCTTACCTTTTGTCGTCCCGCCTCCGACACCGCAAAACACAGGCATCTCAGCGGCCATCATGAGCGAGTGCGTTATGGCAGGCTGGGGGGTAAAAGGATAAACCGCTATAACCGCGTCGGTGTTGATATTCCGGATGATTGCCACGTCTGTAGAAAATACGAGTGATTTAATCAGCTTGCCAAAAATGCATATTCCACTCGCCATACCAAGCTCTTGCGGAACGGTTATCATATGTTTTCTGAGCTGTCCTGTATATACCGGAGCATTGGGCTTCATTGGCTGTTCTCCTTTTAATTATCAACCACACTTGCTATAGCCACAGTTTCTGCACACGACGCAGCCACTCTCATGCTCCATTATCTCGCCGCAGTCGGGACATATACCGTTTTGTTTTGATTCTTCGTTCGACCCTTCCAAAGGGTATAAACTGACTTCTTCCTCATCCGGAAGATCGATGGTAGCTACTTCTGTTTCGTCTCCCTGAGCATACTTTTCGCCGTTTAGACCAAAGCGATGTTCTTTAGCGACCTTTTCTATTACCTTGCCAATTGCGTCGGGGCAGGAAAGCACTTTAAGACCTTTTTCGCGCATTTGGCGCAAAGTTGAGTGGCAACGTATTCCCTTTAGTTGTTCTACTATTTCGTCCACATCCATGCCAGAACGGAGTGCTATCGAGATAAGCCTGCTAGTCGCTTCGGACTGGGATGGGCAGCCTCCAGCTCGACCGAGGTTTGCAAATACCTCGCAGATACCCCGATCATCGTAATTGACTGTGACGTACAGATTCCCGCAGCCAATGCGGATCTTTTCCGTGATGCCCCTTGTGACGCTCGGACGGGGGCGTGGAGTGATCTGTTGCTGAGTGGCGGGGACTTCATTGGGTTTTTCCTTGCGGTTGACGGAACCGATGTTGAGCACCTGAGAATCCCTGCTTCCGTCCCTATAAATCGTGACTCCCTTGCAATCAGATTCATAAGCTAGCAAGAAGGCTTCGCTCACGTCTTCTTTTGTGGCGCTGTTTACAAAGTTTACGGTTTTGGATACAGCATTGTCCGTATGGCGCTGGAACGCTGCCTGCATGTCAATATGCGCCGCGGGACTAATGTCGTGGGATGTTACGAAAATGCGGCGTACTTCTTGCGGCACTTCGCCAATGTGAGCCAGAGTGCCCTCTTTTGCTATTCTTCTCATAAGTTCGGCAGAATAAAAACCGCCGTCCTTTGCTACCTTTTCGAACACAGGGTTGACTTCAGGAAGCTCGTCGTCATCCATTACATTGCGTACAAAGCTGATGGCAAACAACGGTTCGATTCCGCTGGAAGCTCCACAAATGATGGATATCGTCCCTGTAGGGGCGATGGTGGTCGTGGTGGCGTTGCGCATGGGCTCACCGCGTTCTTCCCATAGACTGCCCTTCCACGCCGGAAAAGTACCCCTCATCTTAGCTAGTTCCCTAGACATCCTATGTGAGCGCGCTTGGATGAAGCCCATCACTCCCTCGGCCAGTGAAACGGCTTCCGGGGAGTCGTAGGGGATGCCGAGTTTGAACAGCATGTCCGCAAAGCCCATGACACCAAGGCCTATCTTCCTCGTAGAAAGGGTAGTTTCCTCAATTTGGCGGAGGGGGTATTTGTTGATTTCTATCACATTGTCAAGGAATCTGACCGAGAGGTCTGTTATCCTTCCCAGCTCGCCGTAATCCACCTCGTACTTGCCGTCTTTTGATACAACGACCGCATTTAAGTTAATTGAACCGAGGTTGCACGATTCATACGGCAACAGCGGCTGCTCGCCGCAGGGATTGGTGGATTCTATTTCGCCCATATGAGGAAGCAGATTGTCGCGGTTTATCCTGTCTAAAAACACTATTCCTGGCTCGCCGTTCTGCCAAGCAGAATCTACAATCTTATCAAAAACTTCTGCCGCGTTTAACCTTTTTACAGGTACTTTTGTGCGGGGGTCCAGCAGGTCGTATTCCTTACCCGCTTTGACAGCGGC
>CALNBC010000297.1 GCA_937874755.1 uncultured Clostridia bacterium | reverse complement strand
AGTACAACTACCTCAAGAAGAGCCACGTTACGGGCTACTTCGGCGACATAACCGACGCCGCAGTCAAGCTGTTCCAGAAGAACAACAAGCTGAGCGTGGACGGAGACGTCGGCAAGAATACCATCAACGCGCTCACCGCCGGCAACGCCGTCAAGGCAAAGAACCCCGTAACCAGCGGCGGTTCGTCGGGCGGTTCGTCCGGCGGCTCGTCGGGCGGCTCGGGTTCGTCGGATTCGAGTAATTCCTCGGGTGTCGAAAGGCTCATCGAGGTTGCGAAGTCCAAGCTGGGAACAAAGTACGTCAGGGGCGGCAAGGGTCCAAGCAAGTTCGACTGCTCGGGGTTCGTTTATTGGTGCCTCAACCAGGTTGGCGTAAAGCAGAGCTACCTGACCTCCTACGGCTGGCGTTCGGTAGGCAAATACACCAAGATTTCCGACTTTGACGACATTCGCGCAGGCGATATAATCGTCGTCAAGGGGCACGTGGCAATCGCCATCAGCAAGTCTCAAATCATCGACGCTTCCTCGAGCAACGGCAAGGTCGTGCAGAGGGGTTTCCAGTCCAGCTGGTGGGAGCGCAACTTCATCACCGCCTGGCGAATATTCGACTAACAGGCGAAAAAAGCGGTTCAAATCGCCTTAATCGAGGCATTTGGCCGCTTTTTCTTGCGATATACCCCGACATTTAGTACAATGTATCGGAAATGAGGAAGTATATTCAATGTTCGGGTATCTGACGCCAGAAAAGGGCGAACTCAAAGTTAGGGAATACGAAGTCTACCGCGCCCATTACTGCGGCGTGTGTTATTCCCTGCGCCATAACTGCTCGCTGCTCTCTAGCGTCACGCTCACCTACGACTGCGCCTTTTTGTCGCTTCTCGGGGCGAGCATGTACCCGTTGACGGCAGCCAGGCACAGCCGCTGCCCCTTCAAGCCTTACAAGCGCATCCACATCGCAAGCGGCGCACACGCGGATTACGCGGCGGACGCAAACGCCCTTCTCGCCCGCAAAAAATGCCAGGACGACATGAAGGACGACCACCCCGTCCGCGGCGCGCTGGGGACGCTACTGCTCACAAAGCCCTACAAAAGGGCAGCGGGCAGGCTTTCGCCCTTACTCCCCGCCATCGAATCGGGGATGGAGCGGCTTTCCTCCCTCGAGAGGGACGGGTGCGGTAGCATCGACGAGCCCGCTCTCGCCTTCGGCGAAGTGCTTGAGGCAGTGTTTTCGGGGATTCCCGCGCCCAAGAGCGCTGTTGAACCCCTTAGCTGGATGGGCAGGAACATCGGCCGGTGGATATACCTTATGGACGCCTGGGACGACCTCGACGAGGACGAAAAAAATGGCAACTACAACGTGCTCTTGAAGTGCTTCGGCTCTGCCGCGGCGGCAAAGCTCCAAAGGGAGCGGGTGGAATTCAACCTGCTGCATTCGCTTTACGAAGCCTCGACCGCGTTGCCCCTGCTGCCCAGCAGCTCCCTTAGCCCTATAATCGAGAACACCCTCGGCGAGGGCGCCGCGGGCAGGTCTCGCAGTCTTCTCGCAAAATATGACGCCTTGCAATGTTCAAAAGGCGTGGGACGTGATACAATTACACCCGATGAACCAGCCTGCACCAGTTCGGAAATACAGGAGGAAACATGAGCCCCAGCCAAGCATACGAGATTCTTGGATTGCGCGAAGGCGCCAGCCAGGACGAAATCCGCAGGGCGTACCGCGACCTTGTCAAGAAGTATCACCCCGACCAATACGTCAACAATCCGCTTTCCGAACTTGCGGCGGAAAAGCTAAAAGAGATAAACGAAGCATACGATGTATTGACCAGGCGGGAAAGTAAAAATACCAGGGGCTCGTACAGCGGTTCTAGCTATCAAAGCGGGGGCAGCTCTTCAAGCAGTTCCGCGGGCTATACCGGCGAATACGCGTCGGAGTTTGCCAGGGTGCGCCAGTTTCTTTCGGCTAATAACGTAAATGCCGCCGAAAGTGTGCTTCGGGGCATCAAGACGCAAAACGCCGAATGGTTCTACCTCAACGGCATAATCAAGATGCGCCGCGGCGCGTATGACGCAGCGCGGGATTCCCTCGCTCGTGCCTCCAACATGGACCCTTCCAACGTCGAATACCGCAATGCCTACGAGGCGCTCACCCGCTCGTACTCGTCCTACGGCGTGCAGCGTCGGGGCGGCGCGGATATGTGCCAGATTTGCCAGACCCTTTGGTGCATGGACTGCTGCTGCGAGGCGCTCGGCGGCGACTTCATACGCTGCTGTTAAGCAAGTCTGCATAAGTTCTCTGTGCAAAGGCGCATAAAGACGGGGCGTACCCCGCCTTTTTGGATAAGGAGTCAGTATGAGATTGAATTCACCTGCCCGGCGGGCGGCATTTGGCGGCGTGTTGACCGCCCTGATAGTAGTTTGCCTGATTGCCGCCGCTTACCTGCCCGCCGGAAGGCTGGGCTTTTACTTTATCGCGGCATTCCTGCCCGTCACCGCCATCGCCGAGGGCAGGCGGGGGCTCGCAGCGCTTTGTGCCACTGCCGCCTGCGCGCTCGCCCTGCTGATTCTGCCCGACAAGTTAGCCATCCTCCCCTACGCCTGCATACTGGCGTACTACGCCGTGCTGCGCGACCTGTTCTCGGCCACGGGGCGCATTTTGGGAAAGCTGCTGCAGCTCTTGTGCTTCAACGCGGGGCTGCTGCTTTGGGGGATTTTGCTCGTCAACCTGTTCGGGCTTTCGCCCGCCGAATTCTTCCCCATCGAGATGACGACGCTGCTCTGGGTGCTGTTCGCAGTCGCGGCGCAAATCGCATTCCTGCTGCTGGACTATCTGTTCGGGCTGGTATGTGAATACTACGTCGAGCGGCTCAAGCCCAGGCTGTTCCATAAGTAATTGTTAATTTAATAACTCTATTTTAATATTTCTTTTAAGATGCGGTGCTTTCTGGCCCGCTCTTCGCTTTTTGGGTTGCCTGCAAAGCAAAACCCGCCCATCGCGGTTGCCGCCCGCCAATGCCAAACCTTTGCCGCTTATGGACAGAACACGGGGCGGGTGTTATACTTCTTAACGTACAATGAAAATTCTGGAGGATAAAATGAACGAGGAACGCCTTGTTGAAAGATTTTTAAGATACGTCTCCTGCGACAGCGAATCCCGCGCCGAGCTGCCGTTTTGCAAGCTCATAGAGGACGAACTGAGGGAACTTGGGCTACAGGTTTACATCGACCCCGTCGGTCCGCCTTGCGGCTCGAATGGCTACAACATCATCGCAAAGCTTGCGGGCGACGGCGAACCGCTGCTGTTTTGCGCCCACTTGGACACTGTCGAACCCGGAAAGGGCATCCGCCCTGTGATAGAGGACGGAATCATCCGCTCCTCGGGCGAAACGATACTCGCCGCGGACGACAAGTCGGGCGTCGCCGCCATCATGGAGGCGCTCTCGCAAATCGTCGAAGGCGGTCTTCCCCACCGCCCCGTCGAGGTGCTGTTCACCGTCTGCGAGGAAATCGGGCTATTGGGCTCC
>CALNBC010000296.1 GCA_937874755.1 uncultured Clostridia bacterium | reverse complement strand
CGTTCCTGGTCGTGGCGTGCCCCGGGGCACTGGTCATCGGCGCGCCTGTATCCAACGTCGCAGGCATAGGCAACGGAGCCAAAAACGGAGTGCTCATCAAGGGCGGCGAGGTGATGGACAGACTTTCTAAAGTCGACACAATAGTGTTCGACAAAACAGGTACGCTCACCAAGGGCAGACCGGAAGTGACGGACGTGCACACATTCAATGGCGCAAAAGCTGACGAACTCCTAAGGCTGGTCGCCAAGGCGGAGACCATTTCCGAGCATCACCTTGGGCAAACAATAGTGCGCGAGGCGCAAAAGCGCAACTTGGCACTCGAAGGCGAAGTGCAAAAGGGCAACATCGTCAAGGGCGGCGGCATAACCGCCAAAGTCGAAGACCGCGCTGTGATTGTAGGCAACCGCAAGCTGCTGGAAGCCGAAAACATAACAATAAGCGAAGAAGCTGCCGACTACGCCATAGAGCGCGAGAAGGCGGGCAACACCGCGATATTCGCGGTCATAGACGGCGAGCTAAAAGGCATACTCTCCATAACGGACAGCATTCGCGAAGACGCGCCTGAGGCGCTTGCCGAACTTCGAAAGAACGGCATCAAGCAGATGATTATGCTGACAGGGGACAACAGGCACACAGCGGAGCTGGTCTCCAACGAACTAAACCTGGACGGATACCACGCGGAGCTGCTGCCCGAGCAAAAGGTCGAGATAGTCAAAAAGCTTAAAGCCGAAGGGCATGTGGTGGCGATGGCGGGGGACGGCATCAACGATGCGCCGGCAATCGCGACGGCGGACATAGGGCTCGCCATGGGCGAAGGCGGTACGGACGTATCCATGGAGACCGCGGACGTCGTGCTCATGGCCGACAAGCTGATGCAGTTCTCCCACGCCTACGCCCTTGCCAAGGCGACGGTTCGCAACATGAAGCAGAACACGTTCTTTGCTGTGGCGGTTGTGTTTGTGCTACTGGCTGGTGTATTATTTGACTATATACATCTGGCGTCGGGCATGTTTATTCACGAAGCCAGTATACTCATAGTAATACTCAACGCGATGAGGCTGATGCGCTTCAAGCCAAAAAAATCAGCGTAGCTATGGATAATGCAGGGGAGGGGAGCAGAAATTGGCCAATCACAAGTGTGGGCACAATCACGGGCACGACTGCGGGCACGGCGAGCGCAATCACGGTCACAAGTCCTGCGTTTCGCTGGTGCCGATATTCAATCACCTCGAAGACGAGCAGATGGAGGAAATAACAGAGGTCATTCGCTCTAAGTCGTTCAAAAAGGGCGAGATAATCTACCGCGCAGGGGAGCAATCGGACTCGCTATATATAGTCAGCAACGGGAGGATTAGGATTTACCGCCTGAGCGAATCGGGCAAGGAGCAGTTGGTGCGCTTTTTGAACCCCGGGGACTTTACGGGCGAGCTGGCGCTGTTTAGCGAAGCGGTGCACGAAGCCTACGCGCAGGCTGCCGAGAAAACTGAGGTTTGCCTCATTACCCGGGCGGATTTGCAGAAGTTCCTCATGAAGTACCCCTCCATATCCCTAAAGCTGCTCGAGGAATTCTCGAACAGGCTTGAGCAGTCAGAAAAGCAGACCACGCGGGTTTCCACCGAGAAGGTCGAAACCAGGCTCGCCCTGTTTTTAGCCGAGTGCATTGAATCGCAAGGCGCGCGGCCGCTTGAGTTCACACTTCCCATGAGCAAGCGGGATCTCGCGTCCTACATTGGCACCACCCCCGAAACCATCAGCCGCAAGCTGGCGGAATTCGAAGACGCGGGTTACATAAGGCAAAAGCCGCAAAGGCGCATAGAGGTGCTGGATTTGGACGGATTGCTGCTGGTTTAAGAGTTCGCGATATACGATAAAAGTCCGACAGGCTGTGATAGCCTGCCGGACTTTGCGTTTATGCGGTTTTCTCAACCCTCGGTCTGGGCTTGCACCAGGTTCTCGCCGCAGTACTTCTTGCGGAGCTTTGGCTTTTCTATCTTGCCTGTGGGGTTGCGCGGGATTTCCTCGAACACTATCATCCTCGGGCGCTTGTACCTGGGCAGCGCCTCGCAGAATTTGACTATCTCTTCTTCGGTGCAGGTATAGCCGGGCTTTAATTCGATTATCGCCGCCGCCGTTTCGCCCAGACGCTTATGAGGAATGCCGATTACCGCCACGTCCTTTATGGCGTCGTGCCCGCGCAGGAAGTTCTCTATCTGGACGGGGTAGAGGTTCTCGCCTCCGCTGATTATAACGTCCTTCTTGCGGTCGACGAGGTACACAAAGCCGTCCTCGTCCGCGCGCGCCATGTCGCCCGTCCTCAGCCAGCCGTCTATCAGCACTTCTTTCGTGGCTTCGGGGTTCCTGTAATAGCAATTCATCAGCCCCGGTCCCGATACGCAAAGCTCGCCGACTTCGTCCTGCTCGACGGGCTTGCCCTGCTCACCCACAATCTTTATCTGCCAGCCGTGCCCCGCTTTTCCGATGGCACCCACCTTGTCTATGTTCTCTATGCCAAGGTGCACGCACCCCGGCCCTATGGATTCAGAAAGGCCGTAGTTGGTATCGTAGTCGTGGTGCGGGAAAATCTGCTTCCAGCGGCGAATAAGACTGGGCGGGACGGGCTGCGCGCCTATGTGCATGAGCCGCCACTGGCTTAAATCGTATTTCTCAAGCTGAATGTCGCCGCGCTCTATTGCGTCGAGTATGTCCTGCGCCCAGGGCACGAGCAACCATACTATGGTGCACTGCTCTTGTGAGATGGTCTTTATTATGCCCTCGGGGCTGACTCCCCGAAGGAGCACCGCTTTGCTGCCCGATACAAGGCTTCCAAACCAGTGCATCTTCGCGCCCGTGTGGTAAAGAGGGGGGATACAAAGGAAGTTGTCTTCCCTGGTTTGCTTGTGGTGGTCGGCTTCGGCGAGGGCGGCGGTCATAAGGCTGCGGTGCGCGTGCAGTATCGCCTTGGGAAAGCCCGTCGTACCCGAAGAAAAGTAGATGACCGCGTCCTGCTCGTCTGTGAGCTTGATGCTGGGCGCAACGGAGGAGCAGCACGCCGTCAGGCAGTAATAACTCTCTGAAAATCTCGGTCTGCCGTGCCCCACAAACAGCTTGATTTTGACGTTGGGCATGTCGTCTTTGATGGCGTCTACGCGCTCGGTGAATTCCGGACCGAACACCAGCACGTCGCATTCCGCCAGCTCGAGGCAGTACTTTATCTCGTCGGACGTGTAGCGGTAGTTCAGCGGCACAGCGATTGCTCCCGTCTTGAGTATGCCGAAGTAAATGGGCAGCCATTCAAGGCAGTTCATCAGCAGTATCGCGACCTTGTGACCTTCCCGCAAGCCCCGATCGAGCAGAAAGTTGGCGAAGCGATTGGCCTTGTCGTCAAACTCGCGCCAGGTCATCTCGCGCCTGTACTTCATGGTGGGATCCGTTTCGACCAGCTCGTAATCCTTCCAGCTAGCCTTGCTCTCTGTAATCTCAGGGTTGATTTCGACAAGACTAATCTCGTCCCCGTACAAGCGGGCATTGCGGGCGAGAATTTCTGTGATAGGCATTTCTCTTTTCTCCTTAGTAATGGTTGTTCACAAAATCCAAATAAAAACCGTCCTCTGAATAACCCAGAGGACGGAATAATTCCGCGGTACCACCTCAGTTTGCAAGCGCCTCGCGGCGATTGCCTCATATGAGTGCAATTACACTCTCGCACTGTAACGGGCGCACCCGGCAAAGCCTACGCAGGAAAAATCCCTTCAGCCAGCGACTCCCGGAATGTATTCGGAACACTGCGTATTTGCGCCTCTCACCTGCCGGCAACTCTCTATAAACCGCAAATGACCCTACTTGTTTCCCATCTTCATCGTTATTGCAATATTATAGCCCGGCGGGAAAAAAGTCAACAACAAACGAAGATTTAATATTTCCCCAAGCAAAAAGGGGAAGCGCGCTTTCTTGCGGCGTCCCCTTTGCTGTGCGTCGTTATTCGACGTCGTACCCCTGATCCTCTATCTCTTGCTTTACATCGCCCAGGGTGACCTTGGTTGGGTCGTACTCGACTGTAACCGTTCCGGCCTTCAGGTCGACGGCGACGCTTTCCACGCCGCCCAGCGCGCCAACTGCACCTTTGACCGCCTTTACGCAGTGCTCGCAGGACATTCCGCTCACTTTCAATACTGTTTTTTCCATTTTGGTACCTCCGTATGTTTAATAATGTGCTTATTTACTCCAGCTTACGCCAAATCAAAGGGCTTGAGCAGTTTCCACACCTTTAACGACTTTCCGTGCTCGTGCATTTCGACCTGAGAGTAAACCCACCCTTCGACGCTCTCGGGGTTCACGCCCGCGGCTATGAGCGGCTCGGGGTTCAGCGCAAACACGATGTCCTTATCCTGACTCTCGCCCGTCGCGGCGCTCATATCCAAGTCCTTCGCCCACTCGAAGGCGTTGCCGTCGCCCAAATCCAGAGTGTAGTGATCCATCGCCATGTGGTAGCTGACCGATTCTCGGTGTTCGCGGGCGATTTGTTCGTAAGCCGCCAGCGGCGTCGCTTCGCCTTCAACAGTCGCGTCATTTCCCAAATCTGCGCCCACAAGCAGCATTCCATCATTCACAGTGTAGTTTTCCGGAAGTTTGGCGGTGTCCAAACCCGCGTCTATAAAGGGCTGCGCGTCCAGCTCGAACAGCACGTCGTATTGTGTGTTGCCGTAGTTCTCACTCCAGATAAAGCGCGCTGTGCCGTCCGGCGCGAGAAGCGACCAGCCGCGGTTTGTATTTGCGGTCTGCACCTGATTTGGGACGGTTTGCAATATCTTCTCAAACGCCTCTATCGAACCTTCGCCTATAACGTCCAGCTTTCCTCCCGCCGTATCCAGTATGGCGAACAGGAGGGCGGCGATTGCTATGAGCACGACGATTATGGCAGCGATAATTTTCTTGTTGTCTTTCAAATCGTTCACCTTAGCTTTCTATACCGATGGCTTGAATCGCTTCAAGCGCAGCGCGTTAGTCAACACCGAGACCGAGCTCAGGCTCATAGCAGCCGCCGCAAACATCGGGTTTAACAGCGGTCCGCCGAAGAGGTGCAGCACGCCCGCTGCGATGGGTATACCGATTACGTTGTACCCGAACGCCCGGAACAGGTTCTGCTTGATGTTGCGTATTGTGCGCTTGCTCAGCTCGATGGCGGTCGGAACGTCCATCAGGTCGCTGCGCATGAGCACGATGTCTGCACTCTCCATGGCAACGTCTGTGCCCGAGCCTATGGCGATGCCCACATCCGCCTGGGCCAGGGCGGGCGCGTCGTTGATGCCGTCGCCCACCATAGCGACTATGCGCCCTTCGCCCTGCAGCTTTTTGACCTCGTTGGACTTATCCTGGGGCAGCACCTCGGCGAGTACCCTGTCTATCCCGACCTGTTTTGCTATGGCGGAGGCGGTCTTTTTGTTGTCGCCCGTTATCATCGCTACCTCGATGCCCATCTTGTGCAGCCTCTCGATAGCCCTTCTGCTGCTTTGCTTGACCACGTCCGCTACGGCGATTATTCCCGCAAGCTGCGAGTCGACCGCGACGTACATGGGCGTTTTGCCTTCCCCCGCCAGGCGGTCGGATTCGACCTCCAGCCCATTGAGGGACACGCCGCGTTCCTCCATCAGCTTGCGATTGCCCGCGAGTACGGTTTTGCCTGCCAGCTTCGCCTCGATGCCGCGACCGGTCAGCGAATTAAAGCCTTCTATCTTGAGCAGCTCGAGCCCCTTTTCTTCGGCGCCCGAAACGATTGCCTGACCGAGCGGGTGTTCGGAGCCTTTTTCTGCGGAAGCGGTGAGCCGCAGGAGTTCGTCTGCGTCCGTGCCGTTTGCGGCAATAATGTCGGTCACCGCGGGATTGCCTTCAGTTATGGTGCCCGTCTTGTCGAACACGATGGTCTGTATCTTGTGCGCTGTTTCCAGCGCTTCGCCGCCTTTAATCAGTATGCCGTTCTCCGCGCCTTTGCCCGTTCCGACCATTATTGCCGTAGGCGTCGCCAGTCCCAGCGCGCAGGGGCAGGCGATGACCAGCACCGAGATGAATATCGTCAGGGAGAACTCCAAGTCACCGCCTGTGCCTATGTACCATGCGATGCCCGCCACAAGCGCGATGACGAATACTATGGGCACAAAGTAACCCGAAACGACGTCCGCCAGCTTTGCAATCGGGGCTTTGCTGCCCTGGGCGTCCTCCACCAGCTTGATTATCTGGGCGAGGGCGGTGTCGCTGCCTATTTTTTCGGCGCGGAACTGCACCGTTCCCGTGGTGTTGATTGTTGCGGTGTATATCGCGTCGCCCGCCTTCTTGTCCACCGGCATGCTCTCGCCGGTCAACATGGACTCGTCGATGGAGGTGTGTCCTTCGACGATGGTGCCGTCCACAGGTATTTTAGAGCCGGGTTTGACGATGATTATGTCGCCTATTTGGACTTCGTCTATGGGGATTTCCTTTTCGACGCCATCAATCAATATTATGGCGGTTTTCGGCGCGAGCCCCATGAGCTTCTTAATTGCCTCGCTCGTGCGCCCTTTGGAGACGGCTTCCAGTGATTTGCCAAGCAGTATGAGGGCGATAATCACGCCCGCGGATTCAAAGTACAGGGATTCTACCGCCATGAAATTGCCTTTGGCAATTTGGAATACGTTGTAGACGCTGTACAGCACCGCCGCCGTCGTGCCTATCGCGATGAGCGAGTCCATATTAGGGCTGCGCTGCCAAATCGCCTTGTACCCGATTGTGTAGAACTTGTACCCAACGCATACTACGGGAATGACCAACAGCAGCTGTACCAGCGCGTAAACCAGGGGGTAGTTCATGGGCTCCAGCCACGCGGGGAAGGGCAGTTTAACGAAGGTAATCATCGGCGCCATCGCAATGTACAAAAGAGGGAGGGCGAACACAGCGGCGACTGTGAACTTCGTCCACATCGTCTTGATTTCCTTTTGCTTGCGCGCCCTGTCCTCGTCAGCGGCGTTGGTCTTGCTGATTTCCAGCGCTTTGTAGCCCGTCTTTTCGATGGCTTCGCGTATGGAGGAAAGCCGAAGCTTTTGCGGGTCATAAGTCACACTCGCCTTTTCGGTGGCGAGATTGACGGACGCGCTCTCTACGCCTTCGAGCTTTTTCAGTACTTTTTCGATGCGCTGGGCGCAGGCGGCGCAAGTCATGCCGCCGATGGGGATAATCGCGGTTTGATTGTCGCTCTTTTCCACTACCTCGTAGCCTATCTTTGAAACGGCAGCCTTGATGGCGTCAAGCCCTACCGCAGAGTTGTCGTACTCGACAAACAGCTTCTCGCTGGCAAGGTTCACTTGCGCCTTCGCAACGCCTGCGAGCTTGCCCACCGCTTTTTCAATTCGCTGGGCGCAAGCGGCGCAGGTCATGCCGCGTATGCTCAATACTTTGTTTTCCATGTTTTACCTCTCTATCTAGCCTGCCGGCATTCGCCTACGGTGATTTGCCTTCAAGCGTCAATTGCTCTAATATTATTTTACCCTAATAGGGTTCTTGAGCAAGTACGCACTATAATGTAATATACTATACAAATGGGTACTGTCGGTTTGGCGGCGCGCACTCTTTTGCTGATATTGCATAGAGTCTCCTTCGCGTGGGGCTTTTAGTAAAAAACATAATCCACAAGAACATTGTGCCACATTATTTCGCCTTTGCAAGTACGCACTAAAAAGTGGTATACTATCAGAAAGGATACTGATAAGGGAGGAACACAATGCTCAAAAATGCCGAATACCACTGCCCGGTCGATGCGACCATCGACATGATAGGCGGCAAGTACAAAGCTCTGATTCTCTGGCATTTGATAGATTCCACGCTCAGGTTTGGCGAACTTTCGAGGCTCATCCCCCGGGCGACGCCCAAGATGCTCACCCAGCAGCTCCGCGAGCTGGAGAATGACGAGCTTATTTCCCGAACGGTGTACCCCGTCGTTCCGCCTAAGGTGGAATACGCGCTGACCGACTTGGGCAAAAGCATACGACCTATTCTTAAAGCGATGTTTGACTGGGGCAAGGATTACCTCGAGCAAAACGGCATAGAGGTGAACTGCTCGATGACCGTCAATCGCGGCGAGGGGGCGCAATAATTGCGGCAACGCGCTCAAACTGCGGCAACAACTGTAAAAAAAGCATAAATACAATACGAAAAAGCCCGACCGACGCCGAGCTTTTTTCATATACAGGTACAGGGCGTTTTCAGAATAGCGGCAATGGACTGTGCGGGCGCTATCTGTCGTATGTAATCCGCCGGCGCTTTTGCAGTTCTTGATTGTCAAGAAGAATGGATAGCAGCGAATCCTAAACACCGCCAATTTATAACAGGGACAGCTATATATCATAAGTGCCACCCGTAGCAATGCTATTGGCGGCGTTGTTGCGCCCATACCCGAGCATTCAACCGGTTCATGCACAAAAAACCGTGCAAGTGTGTGTGCTATGATACAAGCACAAAGAAAGCAAATGAGGGAATGTGCATGAAGTATGAAATAGTTCGCGGCATAGCTCAAATCGGCGGCAGCATAATCGAGGTTTCGCACAACGGTACCAGGATTCTGCTGGACTGCGGCGCGCTGCTGCAAGAGATAGGCGCGGAGCAGACGAAAGACCCGTTCGATGTCGCGACACTCGGCGCGCCGGACGCGGTTTTCCTCAGCCATCACCACGGCGACCATTCAGGGCTTATTGACGAATTGCCGAATAGCGTGCCGGTTTACGCCTCCGAAGGTACGATTGCGGTGCTTAGAGCGGTGGGCGAGTTCATCGGCAAGCCGACTCGCCCCTTTATTCCCATCCAAAACGGCTTGCCCGTACAAGCGGGGGAGCTGCGCGTCACAGGCATACCCGTCGAGCACAGCGCCCACGATGCGATGATGCTGCTAGTCGAGGGTGGCGGCGAGCGGCTGCTTTATACGGGGGATTTCAAGCGCATCCCCGACTCGCTCGGCGCATTCCTTAAAGAGCCCGTCGACACCCTGATTACTGAAGGCACCATGCTCGACAGGGAGGCAGGGGAGTACCCTAACGAATCCGCGGTGCTAAAGGAGCTGGAGGGCGTTTTGCAGAGTACCCGAGGGCATTTGTTTGTACTGCAGTCCACCGCCAATGTTGGACGCATGCGCTCGGTGCTCGCGGCAAGGAACGCCGTATGCCCCGACCGACCGATACTGCACGATATTTTTGCCAAGTATCTGCTGGAGTCCATCGGCGAGGGGGAGCTTATCAACAAATACGCGTTTATGGCTTTTTACATGGAAGAGAACAAAGCAACGTCTTGTGTTGCGCGCTATTTCGATGAACTAAGCCAAAAGCGCAAGCTCAGCAGCTGTTCCTCCTTGCTCAAGCTAAAAGACGCCATAATCCTGATTCGCCCGATCATGCTGCCCATGCTTAAAAGCCTACGCGAAAGGGGCTTGCAGTTTGACAAGAGCGCCCTCGTATTCTCGATGTGGAAGGGCCATGAAGGCGCCCCCAAGTTCGCCGAGCTGCTCTCGTTTTTCGCATCCGAGGGAGTTGCGCCCAAGTACATTCACACCAGCGGTCACGCCGAGGAGGGGGAAGTCAGGCGACTGGTCGCGATGGTGAATGCGCGGCGCACCATACTCGTGCACAGCGACCTTGAAAGATTAGACGCGCCTAATGCGTTGATTGCACAATAATAGCGGGCTACACAAAAAGGTACACCTTCATCGGTGCGCCTTTTGTCGTTCCCCAATCCCACCCTCGCCCTGCGGTCAGCATCTCGGTATTGACAAAAACAAGCGCCGCTTCGGCCATGCCGAATTGGCTTCGGTACTGCTGTAACGGTGATGAGCGTTACATTGTCGCTGCGTCGCGCTCCGTTCCGCTTTTTTCGGTCGGCTCATTCTCAGCCGACGGAGATGATGCTCGCCCCGCAAGGGCTACTCCAAATGAAGTTGTGAAGGTTCTCGCAGCTACTAGAGCAATTCTGTTGTCCAGTTGAGCATCTGGATGCTCGTGTCCAGCTCGCGCAGCTTTTTGGCATTCCAGTCGGTGCGCTTGCGAATCACCGCAACGTCCATCGTGCTCACGAACTTGATTTCCTTGAGCGAATAGCGGTCGGTCTTGCTGCTGGCGCTCGAGAGGAACCCGCGCAGTATCGAATTCTTCAAGGCGAGGGCGTCTCTGCGGGCGATCATGTCCATGATGGAGATGCCGTCGCCATCCACCGTTTCGCAGTTGGTGCGGTTGATGCGCCGTATGAGCGTCTCCAGCGCTTCGCTCGCGCTTTCTAGCTCGCCAAGCAACGTCGCGGGCTTCTCTGAGGGATTGTCGCCCTCCTGCACCCTTGCGTTGAGGTTGAGCCGCTCGGATAGCTGCGATATGAACTTTCTGATGTCAGCGCGCAGGTTGAGCGCCTCTGCGAGCTTCATGGGCTGGTAGGCGCTTGTCGCAGAGTAGGTGAACTCCTCGCGGTCAAAGCTGTCGGTATCGTCGTATTTAGACATTTGGCAACCCCCTTTATGTAATTTGCATATAGACTGGGCGTTGGAGGCGGGAATAGCGGTAATAAAGGTTATGGCATTATGACGGTTTATTTGATGGGGCGGATGTGGCTGACGCGCTACCGCCGAATAGGTCTATTAAAACACAGGGGGTGCACGGTTTTTGGGGCAACGATAATAATGCGAAGTGTGGTCATGATTTACGGTTTGTTCTTTGAGATTTCAGTCTTTCGGCTTCCTCTATAAATTGGCCGTAGGTCAGTAAAGCGCTGTCTTGTATAATGACTGAATCACAGGAGTCAGCTAGTATGAAGCGAACATTGCTTTCACCATTTGGATTTGACTGAATTACCATTTCCTCTGCTCGGTTAATAAGATAACCTGAAATATCTTTCTTAGCTTCATCAAGTGTGCATAAAAATAATATCATTGGTTTTATCGTAACCTTGCATTGCTCATAGTCTATTTCCTCTACGCCATCTGGCAAGCAGTTATCTATGAGTTTGAGTTTATGCATCATATTGAAGCGTGCGAAGAGGCTTTTCAATACTATGATTTCTTGTTCCGACCGTGTGTCGAATGTATTGGTAGTGGCAAACTTGCTCATATCATTGTAATGGCTTGCCATACTGCTATTCCCATTTTGCAAGCCTGATTCTGTGCACTTGTATTCGATGAAAGCTAGTGTAACGTCCGGATACCGGTAAGCGTCGATGGCGACGAGATCCATCTTTGCGTTTTTGTCAGGGGCTTTTAGATGTATTGATGATTCCATATCGAACACGACGTAATTCGAACCATTCTTTGATGAATTATGCCTCTGAGCGATTCTCTGCTCGCAACGCCTTTCGCGATTGCTCTTGGTGCTTTCTCCATTGAAGGTTTTTCCGTCGCTCCATCTCTCCATTCCAGCTTTAATAGCTTTGCGCGATTCGGGTTCGACAAGCAGATCAACCTTGTCGCTTTCTTTTAAGCTGCGCGCCGATGAAACTCGAGTAGCGAAATCCGGCTCAAAATATTTATCATATTCTTTATCTAATAGCGTTACTTGGAAGTTGCTCTGAACGGGAGGAATTTCAGCCATGCATCCGCCATAAGCATAGGCGCGCAACTTAGTATTCTGAATATTGTTTTCGGCTTTAATCTCTGTGCTTGCGCAGATGAATACGTCGGGGTCGCCCCTTAGCGCCTCAAATGCTTTGGATGCTTGTTCTGACATGAGTTTTGGCATGTTCTACCCATCATACCTCTCCATCATATTTTTTATATCAGCCACAACCTGCTCGCGCAGGTCCTTGGGCTCGAGTACTTCGCAATTCGGACCGAATTGCAGCGCGAAGAAGCGCATACCCTCCGCCGCCGCTTTGACACGAACGTGCATAAAGCCGCCGCCACTCGCCGTCATGCTTGCCGCGGAGCCGAACGCGTCGAACACCGCCCCCGCAAGAGCGCGCGGCATCTTCAGCAGAACGGGCACTGCCTTGCCGCCGTACATGTGCGGGTGCTCACGCACATAAATGGCCGCGTCGACATCCAGCCGCTCGCGCAGCTCGCAGTCGCCTTCTATTTGTGTACCGCAAACGACCATGTCCGTCATTCTGTCCAGCCGAAAGTGCGCCAGATTGTACCCCCCGAACTCGTGTGCTACGAGGTAATACTGGGAATTCGTGCAGAACATTCGAAGGGGCAGCAGCTCACGCATGCCGCCCTCAAGGGGTTGAAGTTTGCCGTCGCAGTCCATCTGATTGTAAGTGAAGCGCACGCGGCGGCAGCTGCCGATGGCGTCGCCAAGGAATTGCATGTTTGCAGAGATGGCACGGTTGTTCTGGTGCGGCCACTCGCGAAGCGCGCTGACGTGGTCCATACCGCTCACAAAATGCCTGTTGCCAAGCTTCTTCAGCTTGTTGATTAGCTCCTTCGCGTAATTCTCGGGCAGGTATTTGGAGTTGAGCACGCCGTCAATCAGCCAGCGGATTTCCACATTGTCGAACTCCCGAGCCGAAAGGTACGCGCCCTGACGGTTCTCCTCGTAGGTGCTGATTTCAAAATTCAGGTCGCGCAGCACGCCTATGTTGCGGCTGACGGTGTTGCGGTTGGTCTCGATGCCGTAATCTTCTTTGAGCCTACGGAGGATTTCGCCCGAAGTCATGGGATGCTCGCCGTCCGAATAGTCCGTCAGCACTTGGAGGATGCACAAAAGCAACGCTTTTTTGCCGTCCAGCTTCGCGCCCGTATATGCGATTTCTCCTGTGATGTAAGCCAGAATAACCTCCGTGCCAAAAAACAGAACCGGACTGTTTGCTATGCAAATGCTTCGAACATGAGATGAGCCGGAACCGTTGCAGTTTCTTGTCCTTATGCTGTGGGGAGCTCGCGCGCGTTTTGCGCAGCATTCTGAGGGTGCTCTCGTGCGTCTGCTCACCGCTTGCTGCGGGAGTCGCGCTTTGCGATATTTGGGAAGTGATGTGAAATCGTTCGGGATGATTAGTTATAAGTATAATTTTGGAATTATTTGCATAATAGCACGTTAAAAGATGAATGTACACCGCCTGTTATAAAAATTCGCCGATTAAGATAAACTCTGCTCTCAATCGGCGATAAAAAACTATATTCTTGCAACGCTACAGATTTTTAACATTAAGTGCTCTAAAAGCATTTAGAACTGCGATGATGGTTACACCTACATCTGCAAATATCGCTGCCCACATAGTAGCTATTCCAAAAGCACTCAAAATAAGAACAATTATTTTTATCCCAATTGAAAATACTGTGTTTTGGGATGCAATCTTTAGTGTTTTTTTAGAAATCTTAATTGCAGTAGCAATTTTTGATGGTTCATCGGTCATAATTACAATGTCAGCGGCTTCTATGGCAGCATCAGAACCTAAACCACCCATTGCTATTCCGACATCTGCACGGGCTAATACAGGCGCGTCATTGATTCCGTCACCAACGAAAGCAAGTTTACCCTTTTTAGATTTCTGTGATAATAATTCCTCTACCTTTTCAACCTTGTCTCCTGGAAGCAATTCAGAGTAAACCTTATCTAATCCAAGCTGCTTAGCAACCTTGGAGCCGACATTTTTTGCATCACCTGTCAACATAACAGTTTGCTTAATATTTGCTTCCTTAAGCTCCTTAATTGCACGAGCTGAATCTTCTTTAACTTCATCTGCAATAACGATATAACCTGCATACTGGTTGTCAATTCCAACGTGCACAGCAGTTCCGACAACTTCACCCTCATAGTAAGGTATATTCAGCTTTTTCATGAGCTTAATATTACCCGCTGCAACCTTTTTCCCATCAACTGTTGCAATGACGCCATGGCCCGAAATCTCTTCTACATCCGAAATGCGGCCATTGTCAATTTCCTTGCCATATGCTTGTTTTAAGGAATTGGAAATGGGGTGGTTTGAGTAACTTTCTGCATATGAAGTTAACTCTAATAACTCTTCCTTGGAAACTCCTTCTGGATGAACTTCTTGTACGTTAAATACACCCTTTGTAAGTGTTCCGGTTTTATCGAATACAATTATTTCAGTTTCTGCTAATGCCTCTAAATAGTTACTGCCTTTTACCAGGATACCCTTTCTGGATGCTCCGCCTATTCCACCGAAGAAACTTAAAGGAATAGAAACTACAAGGGCACATGGACAAGAAACTACCAAGAAGGTTAATGCTCTGTATACCCAATCGCTAAAGGTAGCCCCAGCTACAACAAGAGGCGGAATAATAGCAAGCAAAACTGCTAAAATTACAACAATTGGAGTATAATATCTTGCAAACTTAGTGATGAATTGTTCTGAGTGGGATTTTTTACTGCTTGCATTTTCAACTAAATCAAGAATCTTGCTTACTGTAGATTCTCCATATTCCTTTGTAACTTCTGCAGTAATAACTCCATTGACGTTGATGCATCCGCTCAGGATTTCATGCCCCACTTCTACCTCACGCGGAACAGACTCGCCAGTAAGCGCCGATGTATCAACCATTGAATTCCCCTCGATTACCTTGCCATCAAGCGGAATTCTTTCCCCCGGTTTAATTACAATAATATCGCCAATCTGCACTTCATCAGGGTCAATTTTTATAACTTCATCGCCTCTTTTAACATTGGCATAATCCGGCCGTATGTCCATAGCGTCTGCAATTGACCTTCTTGACTTATCAACCGCATAACTTTGAAACAGCTCACCAACTTGATAAAACAGCATAACGGCAATACCTTCCGGATATTCACCAATAAGCATTGCACCAATAGTAGCAATGGACATTAAAAAGTTTTCGTCAAAAACTTTACCTCTGAAAATATTTCTAACGGCTCTTTTTACAATATCTCCACCTACAATTATGTAGGAGATTAGGTACAGAGCAATATTCAACCACTCCGCATTTATATCAATCAATATGGCCGCAATAAAGAATACTGCACCAATAATTATTCTCCAAAGACGTTGTTTCACGTGCTTGCACATCCTTTATGCTTTTTTCATAACAGTGTCAGGTTCAAATCTCTTTACGATTTTTTCTGCCTCCTGCGTAATTGCGGGCATCTTATCATCTTCGCCCTCGATAACGAGCTTTTGAGTCATAAAGTTGACTGTCGCTTCTTTTACACCGTCAAGCTTATTTACCGCATGCTCAATTTTTGCCGCACAATCTGCACAATCTAATCCTTTTAATATAAATTTCTTTTTCATAACGTCCATCCTTCTAAATATTATTTATTCCAATTTTTCATGGAGCATTTTCTGCCAAATTTGACTATCTGTTATATGACCGGTTTATTTCATCACTCGTTGATATGAATCAAACCTTGGTCAAATATTTGCCTTACATGTTCATCGACTAAGGAATAATATACTACCTTGCCTTCTTTTCTGCTTTTTACTAAGTTAGCCTGCTTTAAGACTCTCAGCTGATGGGAAATTGCTGATTGTGTCATGTTAAGCAATACAGCGATATCACAAACACACATTTCTGCTTCATCAAGAGCCCATAGTATCTTGATTCGCGTTGAATCTCCAAATACTTTAAATATTTCTGCCAAGTCATAGAGAATTTCCTCGTCTGGCATTTTCTCTCGGACTCGATTTACAGTCTCCTCATGTATTACAGTACAGTCGCATTTTTCAACCGGTTGGATTTTACGTGCCATATTATCACCCCCTGCCTGTCAATCCATTGAACGATTGAGCAAGTGTTCATGCGTGTATTATACTGCCTTCTCCATAAGACGTCAATAGACACTTGAACAATTATTCAGATGAATATTATTAGCACTCATTTTCAAGTACGAACCGTGGGAAAATTGTGCAGTTAGGTGTTATACTGAATTAAATTGCTTTGAAATGCGGATGTTGCGAAAGCCGCTTCAAAAACCGCCGCGCAGGAATCCTCGAGGCTGACGAGTGCCGTTGCCGCCGCATTTACCCGCGGCGCTTTGGATGCCGCCAAGGAGATTGCAAAGGACAACGAGTTGAGCTGAATAACGCTCGAATTTCACTAATAATATATTGATTTTCTAATATATTGATTTTCTAAGATAGATGCAGTATCATACAAATGGTTGATACTGCATCTATCTTTTGGGGCTTCGGGGGGGGTAATAGAATGGATAGTACAAAACGCCAGATAACGAAAATTGCTCGTGAAGTAAGCAAGTTCACAACACGTATGTTGAAGACTGATGGAATAGGGACAGCTGAATATGACTTTATCCATACAGTGCGGAAAAATCCTGGAATAACACAAGCAAAGATTCGGGAAATTCTGAGTCTTGACAAGGGTGCCGCCGCCCGCCGTGCTGCAAGCCTTGAAGCGAAAGGATACCTTTTCAGAAAGCCGAATCCGTCTGATGCACGCAGTCAACTGCTCTATGCTACAGAATTAGCCGATACATTAAAAAATTCCAAAGCTTCTGTTGAGGCTCTGTATTATGAATGGCTGGAGGAGGCGCTTACCCCTCAGGACAATGCGGAATTCTGCCGTATTCTCGAAATACTTTACACTCGTTCAAAGACCGAAAGCAAGGCGGGTTTCCCACATCTGACGGAACGTTTTCTGAAGGGGAATACCCAAAATGAATAAAAACAAGCCGATAAAAAATGTGGAACACCCTGACCGCCTTCTGTCCTATTTCAAGTTAGAGCGGTGGACGCTGGTTTTAGTCAGCATTTCGGGCATTGTTTATAATATCGGGATGACCGCAGGTCCTTATTTTGAGGGACGGTTGGCACAACGTCTTGTGGATATTATGAGAGGAACTCAAACTTCAGCTGCGATGGTTTCCTTGGCGATAACCTATCTTGCTGTTATCCTTGTCGTACAGCTTATGCGCTGTTTCAAAAGATATTTTGTGCGCAGGTTTGCTAACAATACCAGCCGGAACATGAGACATATGCTGTATAACAGCTTGGTAAATATGAACCGAGATGAGCTTGAGCGTGAAAACATCGGAACCGTAATGACAAAAGCGGTGTCTGATGTGGATGCCTGCGTGGAAGGTATGCGGAAATTCACGACGGAGGTTTTTGACACCGGCGTGGTGCTTATCGCATATGCCGTTATGCTCTTTATTTATGACTGGCGCTTGACTTTGATTTCCTGCGCATTTATACCAGTCGCTTATCTTATTGCGGCACGGTTGAAATCGCCTATAACCCGTTATAATTCCGAATACAAAAAAAGCGCCGGAAGACTGAACAGCGCAACAATGGATCGTGTCTCAAACGCCATGACATATCGTGTATACGGCCGCGAACCCAATCGTGACACAGCATACGAGACCCATCTGAAGGATTATGAAAAACGTGCGGTGGCGGCCAATCTGTGGGAAAACACTATGCAGCCGATTTATAATATCGTTTCTATGTGCGGTGCGGTTCTGATTATTTACTTTGGCGCTAAAAATGTGCTGGGAACCGGATGGATAAGTTGGGATATCGCCGCGTTCACAACCTTCCTTTCCTGCTTTACAAAAATGGCACTAAAGTCCTCAAAAGCGGCAAAGCTTTTTAACGCTGTACAAAAAGCTCAGGTTTCATGGATGAGGATTAAACCGCTTATGAAGGCTTATGTGGAGCCGGATACGACTTCCGACATAGATTTTTCGCAGCGCACAGAGCTTGAGGTGTCCCGGGTGTCACTTCGCTGGCCGGGCGGTCCGCAGGTACTGAAAGACATTTCGTTTTCAGCTCATCCCGGTCAAATCATCGGAGTAACCGGGGCGGTTGCAAGCGGTAAATCCACACTTGGAAAGGCATTTATCGGAGAGGTACCGTATGAGGGAAGCATCCGTGTGAATGGGCGTGAGTTGTCCTCGCTCAGCGAATATGAACGAAGCAGGCTGATTACATACATGGGACATCAACCCGAACTGATGAGCGACAGTATCGGGGAAAATATTAGGCTTGGAAGACAACAAGATATAACCTCCTGTCTTAGAACCGTTTGTTTTGACGAGGAAGTGAAGCAGATGCCACAGGGAGCCGCTACGCCGGTGGGCGATGGCGGCATACGGTTATCGGGCGGTCAGCAGGCGCGGACAGCCCTTGCGCGCACTCTGTTTAATGCGCAAAATATTCTGATTTTAGACGATCCCTTTTCTGCGGTGGACCGTTATACGGAGCAGAGTATCGTCGAAAATCTGCGTGCACTGTCAGAGGATAAAATTGTACTTCTGTTTTCGCATAGGCTTTATCTGTTCCCGACTTTTGATAGAGTGCTGTTTTTAGACAACGGTACAGGCATTTTTTTAGGTCATGATGAGTTAATACGCTCAAATGCCGCTTATGCGGAATTGTACCATGCGCAAGCGGGGGGTGAATCACATGAAAACTAAAAACAATCTCGGCATCATTCTGCGCAGGACTATTTCTGCTTCAAAGCTTATGACCGGGTTGACCGGAATTATCATAATAGGTGCAATTATAACGGCGCTTTTTCTGCCGCTGATTCTTGAACGCGTTATAAACACTCTTATCGCCGGACAGCAGCTGCCATTCAATCTCGCGCTTTTATACTTTGGTTTTCTCGCTCTCTCGGGACTTCTGGAAGCCGGGCAGAACGTAATGATTACTGTGTTCGGCCAGAGAATCACCCACGGTCTGCGCAGCGAAATGTGCGCAAAACTGCACCGTCTGCCCACTTCCTACTTTACACGCAACGAACCCGGTAAAATTACCTCGCGGTTTGTCAATGATGTGGATGTTGTCGATTCGCTTTTCACCAATGGCATTATCAGCATGTTCGTCGACACTTGTAAGGTAGTCAGTATATTGGCGGTTATTTTTTACAAAAGCAGGGGACTGGGGCTGATTATGATATTGGTCACGCCTATTTTGTTTGCAATGACGCGTCTGTTTCAGAAAAAGATGCTGAAAGCACAGCTTGAGAACCGTGTTGCTATAGGCAAGGTGAATAACCATCTGCCGGAAACAATCCGCAATATCCGCATGATTCAAACATTGTCCCGGCAAAAATATATGGAGCAAAAGTACGACGACTATATTCAGGAAAGTTATAGCGCTATGGACAAATCAAATATATACGATTCTATATATTCCCCCATCGTTATTTTTATTGGCTCGTGTGTTATAGCGGTAATGATGGTTTGTTCCTCTTTGGGCGGTCAGGTACAGCAGTTTTTCGGCATAACCGTCGGTACCGCGGTGGCGATGATAGCCTATGTCGGCAAGGTGTTCAAACCGCTGGAAAGCATCGGCATGGAAATTCAAAATATTCAGTCCGCTGTTGCCGGAGTCAAGAGAATCAACGAGTTTTTACGCGAACCCGAACGCGAGGAAACGGATGCCGCTGCCTTAGAGAAAATGCCGGAATTAAAAAATAATCCATGTATCCGTTTTGATCATGTCGGCTTTGGCTATGACAATGAGAGCATTGTTTTAAACGATCTGTCGCTTACCGTGGACGACGGCGAAAATGTTACGTTTATCGGTAGAACGGGAGCCGGAAAGAGCACAATATTCCGTTTGTTGCTGGGTTTATATGAACCCGACCGAGGACGTGTGCTTGTGTATGGCGTGGACGCAGCGAAGATACCGGATGTTCAGAAACGGAACCTCTTTGGGTATGTGGAACAGTCATTTTCTCCGGTGCCGGGGAAAATGACTGTTCCACAT